>NZ_JBYMAP010000004.1:0-43581 GCF_057766305.1 Methylomonas sp. BG-2
AACACCGCCACCAACCCGATGTTGAACAGTCCGACGCCCAACGGCACTCTAGCCCCCAAGACCAACGATAACCCCAGCGTCGATATCGCAACCATCGTGACCGCCTCGGCACTGGGAATTTCGACGGAGACCAACGTCAAACCGCAGCCGATTGCCATGGCCACCACAAACCCCAACGGCAGCAAACCGCGCCAAAGACCGGGGGTTTGCGCAATCCACAATCCGACGGCCAGCATCGTGAGCAGATGATCCGCGCCGCTCACCGGATGGAGCAAACCACCGATAAAGCCGAGGGATTCAGCCGCCCAATGCAACGGATGGGCCTCGACAACCAGAGGCTGCATGAGGAATACCGCAATCATGCGTTGTAAAAAACCTGCCTTGCCATTCATCGCTACCTCCAATCAACGCTGTTGAATACTGACCGATACCCCAGGCGTCTTGCCGGAAAACAACGAAAAACTTGGCCCGGCCGATAGGATTCAATCCAGGCAACCGCGCCAAGAGCGGACTATGACAACTGTGAAGACATGGCGGAACCGAGAAGATCGGCACTTGGACCGTAGTCCAACAATAGGCCGATCCCTAGCCATGAGGGTATCGCTACGCCTTGCCCAAGCCAACCTGAAATACCTCAACGCCGGCTGGACGAATAGGGCGAGCATATTCTAGCAGAGATATGAACTAATAAAAATATTTCATAATGATTCGGAATTTTTCGGTCCCTGCTCAACGCCGGTGCCCAAAGCCGCTAGAACCGGTCTCGGCGGCGGATGCCGACAGGGCCGAGTTCCCACCTTTTGACAGCGGGTGGGAATTTTGTCGATTGACAGCATAAGGCGCCGGTGTTCGAGTGCAAGAAGCGATCGCGACAACGGCCTGGGGCGCCCGACCCGGCCGGCCGAGAACGGATTCAGGCGCGCCGCCTTCCGACACCGCCGAGCCTCGTCTTTATCGTGAAGCAAGGTGGGATTCGCAAGCCGCCCCACTTGACCGGACAGGTGACAAGTGGGGCGGCGAGCAAACGGTAGTCAACGCGCGTCGAATCGATCCAAATCCATCACCTTGGCCCACGCATTGGCAAAATCCCGGACGAACTTGTCCTTGGCGTCGTCGAATGCATAGACTTCAGCCACCGCCCGCAACTCGGAGTTGGAGCCAAAGATCAAGTCCACCGGCGTCGCGGTCCATTTCAGCTGGCCGGTCGCCCGGTCCTTGCCCTCGTAAATGCCTTCGGTCGCGGACTTGCTCCATTGGGTACCCATATCCAGCAGATTGACGAAGAAATCGTTAGTCAATTCGCCGGGCCGGCTGGTGAAGACGCCGTGTTTGGCGTGGCCGGCGTTGGCATCCAGCGCCCGCATGCCACCGATCAGCACCGTCATTTCCGGCACGCTCAAGCTCAGGTAGCTGGCGCGCTCGACCAGCATTTCGGTTGGTGAATGGGCGCTATCCTTTGCAAAGTAATTGCGGAAACCGTCGGCTTTGGGTTCCAGTACCGCTGCGGAATTCACGTCGGTTTGTTCCTGAGAGGCGTCCATCCGGCCCGGCTTGAACGGTACCTGTACTTTAAAACCGGCTTTCTTGGCGGCTTCTTCCACCGCCGCCGAGCCGCCCAGCACGATCACGTCGGCCAGCGAGACTTTTTTGCCGCCTTTCAGCGAGCGGTTAAAGTCGTTCTGGATGGCTTCCAGTTTAGCCAACACCTTGGCCAGTTCGGCGGGATCGTTGGCTTCCCAATCCTTCTGCGGCGCCAGCCGAATCCTGGCGCCATTGGCGCCGCCGCGCATGTCGGTGCCTCTAAAGGTTGCCGCCGAGGCCCAGGCAGTCCGTACCAGCTCCGGTATCGTCAAATCCGACGCCAGAATGGTCGATTTCAATTTCGCAACGTCCTTGGCGTCAATCAGTTTGTGATCCACTTTGGGAATCGGGTCTTGCCAGACAAAGTCTTCGGCCGGCACTTCGGCGCCGACATAGCGGGCCTTGGGTCCCATATCGCGGTGCAACAGCTTGAACCAAGCTTTGGCGAAGGCGGTTTCGAATTCTTTCGGGTTATCCAGAAAGCGTTTGGAAATCTTTTGATATTCCGGGTCCATTTTCAGCGCCAAGTCGGTCGTAAACATGATCGGCGGGTGGCGCTTGGTCGTATCGTGGGCGTCCGGCACGAAGTTTTCGCCCTTGTTATCCTTGGGTATCCACTGCGTCGCGCCGGCCGGACTCTTGGTTTGCTGCCAATCGAAGGTGTACAACCAGGTCAGATAGTCGTGGGTCCAGCGGGTTGGGTTGGTCGACCAGGCGCCTTCCAGGCCGCTGCTGATGGTATCGACGCCGTTGCCCGCGCCGCATTGGTTGGCCCAGCCCAAGCCTTGCTGTTCGACGCCGGCCGCGGCCGGCTCCTTGCCGACGCATTCGTCGGGTTTATGCGCACCGTGAGCCTTGCCGAAGGTGTGGCCGCCGGCAATCAATGCCACGGTTTCCTCGTCGTTCATCGCCATCCGCCCGAAGGCTTCGCGGATATGTTTGGCGGCGGCCAACGGATCGGGGTTGCCGCCCGGGCCTTCCGGATTGACGTAGATCAGGCCCATTTGCACGGCGGCCAAGGGTTTGGCCAGTTCGCCTTTGGCGTCGTGGCGTTCGTCGGCCAGGAATTTTTTCTCCATGCCCCAATTGACGTTCTCGGCTTCCCAATCATCGGCACGGCCGCCGGCAAAACCGAGGGTTTTGAAACCCATATCCTCCAGCGCCACGTTTCCGGCCAACACCATCAAGTCGGCCCAGGACAGTTTGGCGCCGTATTTTTGCTTGACCGGCCACAACAGGCGGCGAGCCTTGTCCAGATTGACGTTGTCCGGCCAACTGTTGAGCGGCTCGAAGCGTTGCTGGCCGCCGGACGCACCGCCGCGACCGTCAAAGATGCGGTACACGCCGGCGCTATGCCAAGCCATGCGGATGAAGAAAGGCCCGTAGTTGCCGTAGTCCGCCGGCCACCAGGGTTGCGAGGTATGCAAGACAGCGATGATGTCTTGTTTGACCGCTTTCAAGTCCAGGGTTTTGAATTGTTCGGCGTAGTTGAAGGCCTTGCCCAACGGGTTGGATTCGGCCGAGTTTTGGCGCAGCGGTTGCAGATTCAGTTGCTCCGGCCACCAAAAGCTGTTGGTGGTGGGCTGCGTGTCGGCCTGTGCCGGCATCGCGTGCAACGCCGCGGTAATAGCGACCGCCAAAGCGGAAGCCAGGAAGGTTTGTCGGGTTTTCATGATGCACCTCTAGTCCTGATGATGGTTGGTCGAAATGCTTGCCATTGCCCAATCGGTCGACTTCGCCGCTAACAGGCCAAGCGAGGGCAAGCAAAATTGTAGTGCCAATGTTCGGAATCGGCCGGTTCGGCCCTCGGCCGCGACGGCATTCCCGAACCGGTGATGTGTTATCCAAGGACAGCGCTCGAATTTCGCGCTCGCCTTGAAACGTTGTCGGCGGGGCTATTCAACCGAACTACGCCATCGAATTGAAATTGATTTCCTGGATGGGCCGATAGCTCGCATCAATAGCAGCGGAACCCGCGCAATCATGGATAATGTTTCCGGCCGCCGGTTCAATTCGGCACAGCTTAACCACAGGGGGTTACCACGAATGAATTTGCGCGATTTAAGCTATCTGGTCGCGGTAGCGGATTTAAGAAACTTCAGCCAAGCCGCCGAACATTGTTCGATCAGCCAGCCTACCTTGAGCACGCAGATCAAAAAGCTCGAGGATTATCTGGGCGTGGACTTGTTCGTGCGGGATAAAAACCACGTGGATTTAACCGAGGCCGGCCGCGAGATATTGCCCATCGCCCGCCGCATTCTGGACGACGCCCGCTCGATACGGCAAATCGCCGCCCACGCCAGCGGACGGCACCGCAATCAGTTGTCGTTGGGCGCCTTCCCCACGCTGGCGAGTTACGTGCTGCCTGAGTACGTGTTTCGGCTCAAGCAACACTATCCGGAGCTGAAATTGCAGTTGGTCGAGGAAAAAACCCAGGCTCTGATCGCACTGCTGCTGGGCAAAAAGCTGGACGCGGCGCTGCTGGCGCTACCGGTGAGCATCGACGCGCTGGAGCAGCGCGGCTTATTTGAAGACCCGTTCACGTTGGCGGTTTGCGCCGACCACCCGCTGGCCGAGTTGGACGAGGTCGAGCTGGGCATGGTGGCCCAAGAGCATCTGCTGTTGCTGGACGAAGGCCACTGTTTACGCGATCAAGCGTTGAAGCTGTGCGATCCGTCCCGCTTCGTCGAACACGATTTCCGGGCGTCCAGCCTGGAAACCCTGCGCTACATGGTCAAGAACGGCGTCGGCGTAACCTTGATGCCATCCGTCGCGGTACAACCGGACGACAAGGACATTCGCTACATCCCGATCCGCCAGCGGCCCAGCCGTACCATCGCGCTGGTATGGCTGAAGACCCATCCCCGCGCCGGCTTGCTCGAGGACCTGGCCGGACTGCTGGCATACAAGCCCGTGGTCTGACATTCGATCCGCCGCCGAAGCGCGCCGCGTTGGACGTACTTTACTGGCAAGCGGAGCTTCCTCCCCGAGCCGGACACCTTCGATAGCGGCAAAAGCCGCCCCCAAGTTTTGCGATTTGGGGGACGAAGCAGGGCGAACGCGATTGCACGCCCGCTAAAACTCGTACTTGAAACCCGCCTGCACCAAGCGCGGCATGCCGGGCTGTATGCCCCGCACCCGATCGGCGATATAGGTGTTGTCCAGCAAGTTTTTCATCGCCACGAACAAGGTCAAATCCTTCCGCACTTTGTACGAGCTGGCGAAGTTGACGACCACGTAGTCGTTGATTTTGCCGTAAGTGCCGCCCAGCGCGGCGCTGCTGGTGGGCCCGCTCGGGTGATCGGCGCCATTCTCCAGATTCAAGAAATCCGCATATTGCTCGCTGACGAAAGCCGCTTCCAAATGCGCATCGAAGCCACTGGGATGCGAGTAACCCAAGGTCGCGGTCAACAAGCTTTCCGGTGCGTACGGCGCCCGCTTGCCCGCCGCGGAACCGAACACATAACCGCCCGGACAGCTCGTGGGTATTGCCCCGCTGGACAAGGCCATGCAACGGAAGGCCTCGGTTGTCTCGGCGGTCGGCAGCCACATGTAGGCAATTTGCGCGTAAGGATTGTGGGTCCAATTGAACACATCGCCGAAATCGGCCCGCGCCAGCCATTCGATGCCTTCGTAAAGGGCCTTGCCTTGCGCGACCGGCACGGTGCCGCCGCCGACCGTCCCCAATACCGTCAGGGCGTCGAAATCGTTATGAAAATAGGTCAACTCGGTTTTGACGCCGCGAGCCGGCCGGGCTCGGATACCGAACTCGGCATTCCAGCTGATTTCCGGGCCGATTTCGGCCGAGCCGCCGGTGTCGTTGTAAATCGCGTCCTCGACCCTGGGCGGCGCGAAACCTCGGTGGATACCAAAGAACAGCGTGGCCTGATCGATCGGCGAATACGTCATCGCGAACGACGGCAAGATTTCCGTCAGGCTGCTTTGACCCGTTGTGCCAAGCAGCAGGTTTTTACGTTCATAACCGACGGACTCGACCCGGACGCCCGGCGTGAACGTCCAATCGCGCCAGATGAATTGATTCTGCAAGAACCCCGAATAAGCGTCGGCGAACCGTTGGTTGTTTTCGGTCAATTGGCCGTAATTGCCGCCGCCAGGATTGCTGGCGTCGCGCGCGTCCGCCGAACTGCCGCGAATAAAACGCCGATACTGGTTCTCGAAATGCGCCCGAAAACCGGCATCCAGTTGGCTCTCGATGCCGAACAAGTGGTGCCTGGCATGCAAGGTCGGCGCCACGCCCCAGGTTTCGTAGGTTCGTAAACGGCCGGAGTTGTAATTGCACAAATCCATATCCACCGGGATGCCGTTTTGCCGGTCTTGCACATAAGTGGCAATTCCTCGGCCGACACACTGGTTTTCGGTCGGAAATTCGTTCTGCTGCCGCCACCAGTTGCGCTCGTAGGACGACCAGTAAAAGCTGGTCTCCAAGGTCACGTCGTCGTTGAAACCGTGCTCGTAGGTGGCCGAGGTGGACCAGCGGTCGTTAATGAAACTGGCGTTTTTATCCGGATTGTAGCGGGCACCGAGCTTGCGGTATTCGGCGTCGGTCAAGCCGAAGGCGGCGCCTTGCTCGTCCTGGTGGTAAAAGTCGCCGCGCAGGGTCAAGCGGTTGCGGGCGTCGAAATCGATGATGCTTTTCAGGTTGGCGTCGTCCACCACGGCGAAGGTATTGTCGCGATTTTCCATGCCTTCCTTGTGAATGAAATCGACCACGCCGCCAACCGCGTCCAGGCCTTGCACGTGCTTGAGCATGCCGCCGTAGCGGGCGTGGCCGTTGAGATAGTCGCGGTTGCCGCCGGTAAAACCGACAAAACCGCCCGGCGTGGTTGGCACCTTCGGCGTCAAATAATTGATCGCGCCGTTGATGGTTTGCGGGCCGAACTGAGTCAAGTCGGCGCCTTTATAGATCTCGATGCCGTCGTAGCGTTCGATCGGCGGATGGTAGTAAATGTCGTTGTCGCCGTAGGGCGCGAAATTGAAGGGTATGCCGTCTTCCAGAAACAACACCTTGGTGGAGCGGAACGGGTTCTGGCCGCGAAAGGCGATATTCGGCCGCAAGCCGAAGCCTTCCTCGTCACGCACGTAAACGCCCGGCGCCTTGCGCAGCGCTTCGTTGACGGTGAACACCTGATCGCGTTCCAGGGTTTTCTTGGTTATCACCGAGGTGGAGCCGGAGAAGGTCGCGGCCTTCTCGACGCTTTCGGCGACTTCGACGCTGGGCAAGGCCTCGCTTTGGTCGGCGTCCGCTGTTTGATTTCGAGGCGACTCGGCCGCTTCGCCGGCAAACGCGCCCTGGGCCAGCGCGCCGAGGATCAGCGCCGGCCATATTCCGTTGTTATTCCGCATTTCGTTCAATTCCCGTTCGAATTTGAGTAGGCGCATCCGCCGCCCCGGCCGGCTTTCCCGCCGGAATCCGCCGGCCGAAGCCCGGATGCTTAACGCAATTTAACGAACTCGCGTGAATCGAAACTGAAAAACGGTCAATGAATTAACGGCTCAACGGCAGGCGCAGCGTCACCAAAAAACCGCCCAAGGCCTTGCTGCGACCGAACTCCAAACTGCCTTTGTAACTCTCGACGATATCGGCGACGATGCCCAAACCCAGACCGTGGCCTTGCACCGACTCGTCCAACCGATTGCCGCGCCGGGTCAATCCCGGCAATTCGGCTTCGGCGCAACCCGGCCCGTCGTCGGCGACCCGCAACAGCACCTCGTCGGCAAAGGCCAGTTCGACGTCAACGCGCCGCCGCGCCCATTTGCAGGCGTTGTCCAGCAAGTTGCCTAGCATTTCCATCATGTCTTCCCGATCGAAATGCACCGATGCGTCCGGCGCGGTCAACTGAATATCCAGGTCTTTATCGGCGTAAATCGCCCGCAGGGTTTTTTTCAGCGCGACTAATTCCTGGCGCGGATTGAAGGCGGCGCTGGCTTGCTGGTCGCCGGCGATCCGGGCCCGTTTCAGTTCCCGCTCGATGCAGCGCCGGATGGTTTCGGTTTGGCCCCGCACTTGCCCGCGCAAGTCGGGATGATCCAGAAATACCGGCTCTTCGGCGACCCGGAACAACAAGGCCATCGGCGGTTTCAGCGCATGCGCCAGATTGCCGATCGCGGTGCGGGACTGTTGCAAGCGCCGGGCGACCAGTTCCAGCAAATGGTTGATCTCGTTCACCAGCGGTTTGATCTCGTCCGGCACGTCCAATTCGATACGCTGGCGCCGGCCGCTGCAGACTTGCTCCAGTTCGCCGCCCACCGCCGTCAGCGGCCGCAACGCCCGGCCGACATCCCAGCTCAGCACGCCGATCGCGCCCATCAGAATCGTCAGCGTCAACGCAAAATAAGCGGCGCGTATCCAGGTGATATCGTGATCGACCGCCGACAAATCCTCGGCGATATGAATGTTGATTCGATGGCCGAAGCGCACCGCGCCCAAGCCCAACACCAGCAAGGGGCGGTTTTCCGGACCTGACAAATGATAAAGCGTCTGTTGTTCGGGGCCGACCGCTTGCACCGGCAACGAAAAATCCAGCAGCGACGGCGACGGGTGGGCTTCGGCGTCGATTTTGACCAGATAGTAATGGCCGGACAGCGGCCGGCTGTATACCGAGCTGATCCGCGGACGGATAAATGTGACCGTATCGTTGTCGGCGTAGGCCAGCGATTCCAGCAGGGAATAGCCGTCGTCGGCCAACCGGTTCGCCATCTGGCCCTCGGCGACGGTGCGGATCACCCAATCCGCCGCGACCCAATGCACGACGAAAATCACGCACAGCGCCGCGATCAGGCCGCGGCCCAGGCGCTGGCGCAGCGCCATCATGGCCGGCTTCCGAACACGTAACCCTGGCCCCGGCGGGTCTGGATCAAGTCGCTGCCGACAATCTTGCGCAAGCGTTTGACATAGACTTCGATAACATTGCTGTCCGGCTCGTCCGCTTCGCTGTAGATATGTTCGCTCAATTGCGATTTGGTCAGTACCTTGCCGGCGTTCAGCATGAAGTAGCGCAGCAAGCGAAATTCGATGGCGGTCAACGGATAGGCATCCCCACCGTTGACCGAGGCGGTTTGCTCGTCCTCGTCGAGCAGGACACCCAGCACCTGCAACGTGAACTGATTGTGGCGGTAAACCCGTTTCATAATGGCTTGCAGCCTGACCAGCAATTCTTGCGGATGAAACGGCTTGCCCAAATAATCGTCGGCGCCGGCCTTGAAGCCATCCACTTTTTCGTACCAGGCGTCGCGGGCGGTCAAGACGATCACCGGCGTGGCATTTCCGGCATCCCGCCAGCGTTTCAGAACGTCGAGGCCGGACAATTTGGGCAAACCCAAATCGAGTATCGCCGCGTCGTAATGTTCGGTCGCGCCGAGAAATTCGCCGCGCTCGCCGTCCGAGGCGGTATCGACGACATAGCCGGCCCGCTCCAAGTCCATCTTTAGCGGTGCCGCCAAGGCGGCGTCGTCTTCTATCAACAACAATTTCATCGTCTAAGACCTGTCCCTTCTCCGCGCCCGGCGCAACCCCCGCCGGGCTTCCCAACCTCCATTCAGGTGCCTATCGGCCAACACGGTCAAGTACCGAACCGCCCGAGCCAATCACTGAATTCGCAACAAATATCCGTCGGTTTTCTCGCAGCCAGGCTTGCTGTGCGCGGTGACGCTGAGCCGGGCGAAACCGTGCTCGATCGGCCGCGGCAATTTACCCCTGACTTCGGTCTGGCCGTTTTTCAGCGGAAAAAACTTCAGCTCCTTGGCGGATAAATGATATTGAATAGACCCGGCGCTGATATTGGCGACAATGGAAGTCGTCGTGGTATTGGACGAGGCAATAAAGCTGAATTCGGTAAACGACTGCAGGTATTTGTTCGGCGCCGGTTGAAACTCACTGAATATCGGTTTGTCGCAATGGCCGGAACTGGAGGAACTGCCGTATGCCAGCGCATCGCCCACCGCCAGGCCCAACGCCAACGCGGTGACTGTCTTGATTGAAGCCTTCATGTTTACTCTCCCGTTTAGTTATTATTTGGGACATAGCTTATCAACAAATCCGCGACGAGCGGATGAATTCGGCCCATCCGCCCATCCAGCATTTTAGCGACTCAATACCATGCCAGCCCTAGCCTTTGTCGATTTGGAAACCACCGGCGCCTCGCCGCAGCAAGATCGGATTACCGAAATCGGTATTGTCTTGGTCGATGCCGACGGCGTCCGGGAATGGAGCCAGCTGGTCAACCCGCAAATGCGCATTCCACTGTTCATCGAACAAATGACCGGTATCAGCAACGAGATGGTGGCCGGCGCGCCGTCCTTCGCCGCGATTGCCCGCCAGGTCTGGGAACTGTTGGAAGAGCGGATCTTCATTGCTCATAACGCCCGTTTCGATTACAGCTTTCTGAAAAACGAATTCAAGCGCCTGGACCTGCCGTTTCGGCCGCAAGTGCTTTGCACGGTCAAATTGTCGCGCGCACTCTATCCGCAATTCCACCACCACAATCTGGACAGCCTGATCGAACGGCATGGCCTGACCGCCAAGGACCGGCATCGCGCGCTGGCCGACGCCCAATTGATTCATCAGTTCTGGGAACAGCTGCATCGCGAATTTCCGTCCGAGCGTTTGGCCGACACGGTGGCCGGTTTGCTCGGCAAATCCAGCCTGCCCTCGCAGATCGACCCGTTGTTGACGCACGACCTGCCCGACGCGCCGGGCGTGTATTTGTTTTACGGCGAAAACGATTTGCCGCTCTACATCGGCAAAAGCGTGAATATTCGCCAGCGGGTGCTCGCCCACTTCGCGGCCGACCACCGCCACGATAAGGAAATGAATCTGTCTCAGCAACTTCGGCGCATCGACTGGCTGGAAACGTCCGGCGAGTTGGGCGCGCTACTGACCGAAGCCAAGTTGATCAAACAAATGATGCCGGTCTACAACCGCCGCCTGCGCCGCAAGAATGCGCTGGGTGCCTGGCAACTGGCGCGGCACGGCGAGCAATTGCGCCCCGAACTGGTCTGGGCCGATGCGCTGGATTTCGGCGATCAGGATAATCTGTACGGTCTATACCACAGCCAGCGCGATGCCCAAAAAGCCTTGCGCGGTCTGGCCGAACAACACGGCTTGTGCCTGAGCGTACTGGGTCTGGAAAAAACCGCGCGGGGAAGACCCTGTTTCGGCTACCAATTAAAAAAATGCTTAGGCGCCTGCGTCGGCGCCGAACCGCCGTTGGCGCATGCCAGCCGTTTACTGGTCGCAATGCAAAAGCTTAAATTGGCGACCTGGCCCCATCCCGGTCCGATCGGCGTTCGGGAAGGCGACGACATACACGTCGTCGACCGCTGGTGCTATCTGGGCAGCGCCCGCACCGAGGCCGACATCGCCGAGCTGCTCGAGGCCGGCAGGCCGGCTTTCGACCGCGATACCTATACCTTGCTCGCCAAGATGTTGAAAAAGGCCCGGATTATTCCGCTGAAAAGCCGCTCGCCCGCCACGCTCGACCCGGATCAAGACTTCTAAACCACCGCCCCGCCGAACCGCCGCGCGGCGGCTGATAGAACCGATAAAAAACACTTGTTCTTAATTTGTTTTGTTTGTATAGTCTTACAAAACAAACACAGAACAACCATGGCCCTGACCCGTAAACAACAAGCACTGTTCGACTTTCTACTGCAAAACCAGGACAGTTTTGCCCATCCGCCGACGCTGGAAGAATTGTGCGCGGCGATGGGCTTGAAATCACGCGGCTCTCTGCATAGCCAGATCAAGGCCCTGATCGACGCCAACCTGGTCGAAGCACCGGAACGCAAGCAGCGCGGCATCCGCCTGACCGATTACGCCAAATCGCTGGCCGCCCCGGCTCGGGATGCCAGCCTGCTGCCGCTGGTCGGCTATATCGCCGCCGGCCGGCCGATCGAAGCCATCGAAAACATCGCCTACATGGCGGTACCCGAGCCGCTGAAAACCGACAAACCCTGTTACATCCTGCGGGTCAAGGGCGACTCCATGCAGGAAGCCGGCATCTTCGACGGCGACTGGGTTGTCATCGAGCAACGCAGCCATGCCCGCAACGGCGAGATTGTCGTGGCCTTGGTCGATAAGGCCGAAGCCACCTTGAAATTTATCGAGCAATACCCCCACGAAACCCTACTGGTTCCCGCCAATTCTCAGATGCAGGCCATGCGTTTTCGGCCAGAGCAAGTGGAAATACAAGGTGTGCTGGTAGGCCAGATGCGCAGTTACACCCACCCTTAAAACCGGAGGCAACCATGATTCGTCACACCGTCCACATGCGCGACCAAAAAGCCAACCAAGTCGCGATGCTGAACCGAGTCGCCCGTCAATCGGCGATCAATATGCTGGAAGAAATCACGTTGGTGATCGTATTGTGGGGTGTGTTTTTACTGGCGACCGGTTGACGCCAGCCGGCGGATATTGGCAATGTTTAAGCTGTGTTTTTTCGTACCCGCCAGCCATCTGGAACCGGTCAAAAGCGCGCTGTTCACCGCCGGTGCCGGCTGCTTCGGCAATTACGACCGTTGCTGCTGGCAAACTCTCGGCATCGGCCAATTCCGTCCGTTACCGGGTAGCGCGCCCTATACCGGCCAAACCGGCGAATTGACGCAAGTCGAGGAATTCAAAGTCGAGATGGTTTGCAGCCCGGCCGCGATTCGCCCGGCGCTGGCCGCGCTAATCGCCAGTCACCCTTATCAGCAACCGGCTTACGAAATCCACCGTTTGATCGATCCCGATGCGCTGCCGGAAGCCGATTAACCGATTTGCCAGCTGAATTCGAATCGGCGCGAGGCGTTGACTGGGGCGCGTTTTCGGATTTTAAAACGGCCCGAAGGCACAGCCTTCAGCTTTTTTCAGACTTGCATATCCGCCGCAGGCACTTCCACCAACCGTTATCGCGCGCTAAACCGTCCCGACCGGATATAAAAATCCCCGGAAGGCATTTCCCAGCGTCTCGGCCTTACCCTCGCGACTCTCGAAGGCGCGCCCAACACTGCCCCCAGCGCCGCCGCAACCGGCGGCGGCCCCGCTTAGGGTCCTGACAGTACCGTCCAGGGCTTTTCATACGCGCCCAAGCTGGGTTGCTATCCGGTCAATCCGACGGGAAGTGCGGACCAAGCGAGTTTTGAGTTGTTTTCCGTCACCAAGCATAGAGATTCCCCTCTGTTAGGCTTGGCCCGCCGGAGGCTTCGGCCCTAGCCGCTGCCGGATATCGCTGACCGGATCAGGAAAGATCGCTCGCGTCGGTTATGCGATTCGCAACTAGGCATGCTCCATCCGGGCAGCCGTTCGCTCAATTGATTTCGTTGAGCACGTCGTCAACGATGTAGAAACGGTTTTCGGTAATCACGTCCGCCGCGATTCGACTGTTAAGCAAGTTATCCACGTCTTCGAGCACACGGTCGAGAATTCTCGGGAGTTCGGCGCGTTCGGCCGATTTGCGCAAGGCTTCGCCCCATATCCCGATATGTCGGGTCGTGATGCGGCGCACCGTATTATCCTTGGCCCATTCCACGGCGATAGCCAATCCCAAACGCTCCAGTTTTCCTTGCATTTGGTGTTTTTGCGAGGGGTCGGTCAGCTTGGTCGTCAAATCCCGGCTCACTTCGAGCCAGCCGGTCGGATGCAGCTCCCACCCCAGGTAAAAGCGTTCGACCCAGGTCAGGTATTCCGGCAAACTTTGCAGTTCGGCATTGCGGCGGTCTCGCTGGTAATGCTCGGCGAACACGGCATGCGCCGGCACGTTTTCCGGCCACGCGGATTGGCGGAAGTTGGCTGTCGAGCAACCCCAGAGCAAACCAATCGCCAGGCAAATCGGAACGCGGACTTTCATTGCATTGCTTCCAGTTCGGAAAGGAATGCGAGGATTGTAGCGGGAGCCCGATGACAGAACGATTAAGGTTCGGTTACCGCAATTTGACGCCAGGCCCCCTGCTTAAAAAAGCTCGAATCGAGCCAGATAACCGAAGTGGTCCGACACCACGGGATAGAATTCATCGTTGAAGATCGGCTTCATCTCGCGGATACGCAAGGGATGTCCGTTCCGTTTGAAGATGTAATCGATACGCCGAGGCGGACTATGCCGCCAGCCGTCGATCTGCCCGCGAAAGGTCGGCTCGTGAAACCGATGCGGATGCAGCTCGAAATATTGATCGACGTATTCGCCGTTGCCGACAATGTGCCGGTAGGCTTGGTCGCCGGCCGGCGCGTTGAAATCGCCGACAATCAAATCGCCTCTGACGCCGAAATGCAGGCGGGAAGCGATCAACTGTTTCAAGCGGGCGTATTCTTCGTGAAAGCCGTGGTGCGCCCAACTTAGATGCACGTTGGCGACGTGCAGCAAGCCAAATCGCGGCAGGTCGATGCAACTGACGGTCACGTTGCGCGACATATAATTATCCTTGCCGCAATCGTGAGACACGTAAGCGGCATGGTTATGCCGCAACGGATAGCGGCTTAAAATGGCCGTGCCTTCCCGCCATTGGTGAAAACCGATATGGCTCCAATCCTGGTGGATATGAAACCAATCCCCCCATTCCCTTAAACGCCGACAAATCCGAAACGCCATATTCGACGGCGACTCCCCATACGGATGCGTGATTGGATCGTGCCGGTACTCCCCGACTTCTTGAAAACAGGCAACGTCGATGCGCTGCTGGGCGATGGCTTCGGCGACGATTTGCACTTCGCGCTCGTGCAAATGCATGGTTTCGAAACAATTTTGCCGAGGGTGTTGCTGATAGGTATGCAGATTGAGGGTTAACAGCGTGAACGCCATGATTCCGGACGACGGCGGTTGCCGATGACCTCAACCCAATTTGGCGAACTCGGCCTGCAAGGTGGCGAGAAAACTTTCCCGCGCGACTTGGGCTATGCCCAACTGTTGTTGCAGCCGCTGGATTTCGGCATCGACGATTTGCAGATTGGACAGTTGAGTCTTTGCGATGTCGCTCAGACTGTCGATCGGGTGAGTCTTGTCGCCTATCGTCAGGGTTGGCATGTTGGTATTTGGGTCGGCCATCGATTATTTCCGGAATAGATCAAAGTGATCGGTTGGGCATGCGCGCCCAACCGCGTTGCAGTTTAGCCGGGGAATATTACAAATTCGTTATCGGCGGCCACGCCAGCCCGTTTTGGGCGAAAACGGCGGAGCCGGCGGATGGATGGCGAAATCGAACGCGCCGGCGCAATCTTAGGCATCAGCGAAGCTGGAACGCGGCGGCCCCATCCGCCGCGGCAGCCACGCCGCTGTCCATTCCGGGACCGAAGCCAATCAATGTCCGCCCTCGTCCTCTCCTTCCTCGGGCTTGACGATCTCCTGCAACGACAGCGTATCGGCCAAGTTGGATTTGTCGCCGGTCGCCGAACCCAGGCCTTCGCTGAGGTTGATCTTGAGTTTTAGGTTGTTCGGCGAGTCGGAGTTGCGCAGCGCTTCGTCCAGCGAAATCACGCCGCTTTTGTAGAGCCTGAGCAAATGGCTGTCGAAGGTTTGCATACCGATATTTTCCGATTTTTCCATTGCTTCCTTGATCGCGTGTACATCGCCTTTCTGGATCAAATCGCTGACCAGTTTGCTACCCAGCAAAATCTCGATCGCCGCTACCCGCTTGCCTTCCACGGTCGGCACCAAGCGTTGCGACACAAAGGCCTGTAAGTTCAGCGACAAGTCCATCAGCAATTGCGGACGCCGTTCTTCCGGAAAGAAATTGATGATCCGGTCCAAGGCTTGGTTGGCATTGTTGGCGTGCAAGGTCGACAGACACAGGTGGCCGGTTTCGGCAAAGGCCAGCGCGTGTTCCATCGTCTCCTGGCTGCGTATCTCGCCGATCAGGATCACGTCGGGCGCTTGGCGGAGGGTGTTCTTCAGCGCGTCTTCGTAGCTGAGCGTGTCGACGCCGACCTCGCGCTGATTGACCAGCGATTTCTTGTGCGGATGCACGAATTCGATCGGATCTTCGATGGTAATGATGTGGCCGGATGCATGGCTGTTGCGGTAATCGATCAAGGCCGCCAGCGAGGTGGATTTACCGGAGCCGGTGCCGCCGACGAACAAGATCAAGCCGCGCTTTTCCATGATTTTGTCCTTCAACACCTGCGGCAAGCCCAAACTGTCGGCGTTGGGGATATCGACCTTGATGTTGCGGATCACCAGTGCGTAATTGCTGCGCTGCTTGAAAATGTTCACCCGGAATCGGCCCACGCCCTCTTCGGCGATGGCCAGATTCATTTCCGGCACCTGTTCGAAGGCGGCGCGCTGTTCGGCGTCCATAACGGCATGGGCGATCTCCCGCAGCCTTTCGTTGGTCAACCGAACGTTTTCCAGTGGCCGCAGCGCGCCCTGAAATTTCGCGGCCGGCGGCGCGCCGACGGTCAGATACAAATCCGAACCGTCTTGTTGAACCAAAATTTTCAGGTAATCTTTAAATTCCATTGCACAGCCTCGCGTCGGGAAGTCCGCCCAAGTGTAGGCCAAGCCATCAACAAGTTGAAGCCCGGCCACGCCGAACCGGTATAATGACCGGCTTTTTCTCGATTAGACGTTTGCGGTTATGATTCAACAACGTAAGGCGGTAGCCCTGATTTCCGGCGGCCTGGATTCCATGCTGGCGACCAAGGCCATCCTCGAGCAGGGTATACACGTCGAGGCCATCAATTTTTTCACCGGCTTTTGCGTAGAGGGCCATACGCATGCGATCCGCAAGCAAGACGCCGACAAGATCAAGCGCAACAATTCGCTGTGGGTCGCCGAGCAACTGGGCATCAAGCTGCATATCATCGACATCATCGAAGAATACAAGCAGGTATTGCTGAATCCCAAGCACGGCTACGGCGCCAATCTGAATCCCTGCCTGGACTGCAAGATTTTCATGGTCAACAAGGCCAAGCAATGGATGGCCGAAAACGGCTTCGACTTCATCATCACCGGCGAAGTCGTCGGCCAGCGGCCGATGTCGCAACGCAAGCAGACCATGCCCATCGTCGCCGCCGAATCCGGCGCCGACGACTTGCTGGTGCGCCCCTTATCCGCGCAAAACCTGCCGGCCACGCTCCCGGAACGCGAGGGTTGGATCAGCCGGGAAAAATTATTCGGCTTCAGCGGCCGCTCGCGCAAGCCGCAGATGGCGCTGGCCAAGCAATACGGCTTCAGCGATTACGCCCAGCCGGCCGGCGGTTGCTGCTTTTTGACCGACGCCGCCTATTCCCAAAAATTGGCCGACTTGTGGCAGTCGCGCGGCAAACGCGACTACGACCTGGACGACGTGATGCTGTTGAAAGTCGGCCGGCATATTCGGCCCAAGCCCCACTTTAAATTGATCGTGGCCCGCGAGGACGGCGAGGCCCGTTTCATGAGCGGCTACAAAAAAGAATTCGTCAGCATGAATTGCGCGAGCCACCGTGGGCCGCTGGTGCTGATCGACGGCACGCCGGACGAAGACGACCTGCGACTGGCCGCCCGCATCCTGGCCCGTTACGGCCAAGGCCGCGATGCCGAGACCGTGGACGTCACGATACGCGACCGGCAAGGCAACGAGTGGCAAATCAGCGTGGCGCCGTTGGCGGCCGACCAAATCCCCGAGGCTTGGTTCGTATGAGCGAGATCACTTTAAACGCCCGCCGCCTGCTTTGTCCGTTGCCGGTGATCCGCACCCAGGACAAAGTCAAAACCCTGCAAAGCGGCGACATACTGACCGTGGAATGCACCGATCCCGGCGTGATGCAGGACATTCCGGCCTGGTGCCGGATTAACGGCCACGCCGTGTTGGAGGCCCGCGCGGAAAACGGCGAGTATGTTATTGTTTTACAAGTGGGCTAGGTTCCACGTCAGAGTTTTCGGACCACAGGGTTAACAGGATAGAAAATGGCAGTAGGTCACATCGAATTTCCGGTCATGCACGCCATCCAAGGCGTCAAACTGGGCACCTGCAACGCAGGCATTAAACAAACCCAACGCGACGACATTCTGGTCGTCGAAATGGCCGACGGCGGCGGTTGCGCCGCGGTGTTCACCCAGAACGCCTTTTGCGCCGCGCCGGTCCAATTGGCTAAATCCCATCTGAGCATGGCGCCGCGCTGGCTGCTGGTCAACTCCGGCAATGCCAACGCCGGCACCGGCAAGCAAGGCCTGCAGGACGCCTTCGCCTGCTGCGCCAGTCTGGCCGGCGAAGTCGAGGGCATCGCCCAACAAGTGCTGCCGTTTTCGACCGGCGTCATCGGCGAGCCGCTGCCGGTCGCCAAGTTGACCGCCGCGCTACCCAAGGCGGTCGCCGATCTGGCCGAGACCCACTGGGACAAGGCCGCCCGCGCGATCATGACCACCGACACCTTCCCGAAAGGCGCATCGACCGTCATCGACATCGACGGCCATCCGGTCGCGATCACCGGCATTTCCAAGGGCGCCGGCATGATCCAACCCAATATGGCAACCATGCTGGGTTTCATCGCCACCGACGCGACAATAGACTCAGCCTTGTTGCAGCAATGCCTGACGGCGGCGGCCGAAGTCTCGTTCAACCGGATTAGCGTCGATGGCGACACCTCCACCAACGACGCCTGCGTGCTGCTGGCCAGCGGTGCAAGCACCGCGCCGGAAATTCTGGCCGGTAGCGAGCACTACGCAAAATTTGCCGATGCGGTCACCACTGTCTGCAAACGGCTGGCCGAACTGATCATTCGGGATGGCGAAGGCGCCACCAAATTGATCCGCATCCGGGTCGAAAAAGCTTCGAGCACCGCCGAAGCGGTGCAAGTCGCCAAGACCATTGCCCACTCGCCACTGGTCAAAACCGCGTTCTTTGCCAGCGACCCCAATTGGGGCCGTATTCTGGCCGCGGTGGGCCGGGCCGGCGTCGAAAATCTGGTGTTGGAAAACATCGAGATTTATCTGGGTACCGTCTGCATCGTCGAGAACGGCGGCCGCTCGCCGCTGTACACCGAACAGGACGGTCAACGCGTGATGAACCAGGAGGAGATTCTGGTCACGGTCAGACTGGGCCGGGGCGAGGCGTGCGAGGAAGTGCTGACCTGCGATTTCTCCTACGACTACGTCAAGATCAACGCCGAATACCGCACCTGAGATGCTTGGCGCCAGCCGCCCGCTGCATGTCGCGGTGGGCGTGATTCGCGGCCGCGACGGCCGGATCCTGATCGCCGAGCGGGCAAGGACGGCCCACCAGGGCGGCCTCTGGGAATTTCCGGGCGGTAAGGTCGAAGCCGGCGAAACCGTATTGGAGGCCTTGCGCCGCGAGCTGCACGAGGAAGTCGGCATTCGCGTCGTGGACGCCACGCCGCTGATCAAGCTCACTCACGATTACGGCGACCGCCAAGTGTTGCTCGATGTTTGGGAAATTCGGCAATTCGAAGGCCAAGCCCACGGCCGCGAAGGCCAAGCCATGCAGTGGGTCGGCGCCGAACAGCTAAACGACTTCGCTTTTCCGGCTGCTAACCGCCCCATCATCGCCGCTGCCCGATTGCCCAGGGAATACGCCATCCTGGAGGCCGCCACGCCGCGGCAAGCCTTGGAGCGCTATCGTCTGCTGGTCGAACAAGGCATCCGGCTGATGCAAATCCGGCTGAAATCGTTGGCGGCGGCCGAACTCTCCGCCACGCTGGAACGCATCGTCTCAGACGCTGGCGGCGCCGACGTCACGCTGATGATTAACGCCGATCTGCCGGTAACCGACGCCAGTTTCGCCGGCTTACACCTGAGTAGCCGGGCCTTGCGCGCTTGCATAACCCGGCCGGACGGCTATCGCTGGGTCGCGGCGTCCTGCCACGATTTGGACGAACTGCGCTTGGCGGAGGATTTGGGATTGGATTTCGCGGTACTGGCACCGGTCCAGCCGACCGCCTCGCATCCGGGCGCGACCGCATTGGGTTGGGAGCGCTTCGCGGCGTTGGTCGAGCGGGTCGGTTTGCCGGTTTACGCGCTGGGCGGCCTGCTACGCGAGGACGGCGCCCGCGCCGCCAGTGCCGGCGCGCAAGGCATCGCCGGGATCAGCGCATTTTTGAATGCCGCTCAATTGTCGGGGTAGGCATCGTCGTCGGACGGCTCGTCGGCTAGCGGTTCGCCGGGAATCTTATGGGCCTCGGTGGCCCAATCGCCGAGGTCGATCAGCTTGCAACGCTCGGAACAGAAGGGCTTGAACGTTTCGGCGGCCACCCAGGCCACCGGTTTTCGACACGTGGGGCAAGCCACTGTCGTCGTGGAACGGGCGCTCATCAGAACATGCAGCGGGTCAATTGAAAGTCGATATCGTCGAGTATTTGGTTGGGGCGATTTTCGTCGGTGGACGGCTTCATGAAGCGGATGCTGAAGCGGTGTTTGCCGCCGCTGATTTCGGCGAAACACGGCAAGGCCGCCGCGATCCCGACCCGCAGCAATTGCACCGGATGGCTTTTGTCCAACGCCAACTGAAAGAATCCGGCCTTGGCGACTTCTTGAGTCGGCACGTGACTTTGACGAATGAAGCCCAGGATCAGGTCTATCGCCACCCGAATCGCCACGAAGGGCTGAGTCCAGCGCTCCAGGTCCTTTTGTTGTTCGGCCTCGTCCTGCTCCAACCAGTAATGAAACGCCGGCAAATCGAACGAACAACTGCCGCCCGGTATCGAGTTGCGTTGGGAAATGCTTTGAAACAAATCGCTTTCCATGACGCTGATGCCGATCTTGCCGTTGGCACTGTAAAGGCTGCGGCTGGCTTGGCTGACCTCGGCTAAAATCTCCTGGAGTTTTTCCGCGTCAACGCCTTGACTATTGGCCAATTGGTTCAAGACTTTAGTATGCCTGTCCAGCTCCTTGAGTAATTCGGATTTCAGATCGCTACGGCTGAAGATGGTCAAAATGTCCAACAGGACGGAAATCGCGGCGCGTTTGTCGAACACCGAGGCGCCCAACATAAAGTGACTGAGTTGTTGAAAGAGCTGCTCCAAGCGCATAAACACACGAATTCGCTCATTCAGGGGGAATTCGTAGATGGTGAGAGTATTCAAGCCGTGGGTGTCCTAACAGAGGCCAATAAATTATAGGAATTGTGCAGGCTTTTAACCTGTTCTGCAAGCCGCTCGGGATCGCCGCCGTTATCCAAAACGTCGTCGGCCCGCGCCAGGCGCGCCTCTCGGGAGAGTTGGCTGGCGATGATGGCCCGCGCCTGATCAATCGCCAATCCATCTCGAGCCAACACCCGCCGCAGTTGCTCCTCCGGCGAGCAATCGACCACCAATACCCTATCCACCCAACTTTCGCCGCCGGTTTCCAGCAATAACGGTACCGCGACAACCGCGTAGGGCCGAGCCAAACCGGCGACTTGGCTGGCGATTTCGGCATAAACCAAGGGATGCAGTATCCCCTCCAAACAGCGCTTTTGCAGCGGATCGGCAAACACCTGGTCGCGCAACAGCGCGCGATTCAGCGAACCGTCGGCTTGCAAAACCGCGTTGCCGAACGCCGCGACGATGTCTCGCAAGGCAGGTTGGCCCGGTGCCACCAACTGCCGGGCTATCAGGTCGGCATCGATAATCGGTACTCCCAGCGCCTCGAACAGCCGGCAAACCGTGGTTTTGCCGCAACCGATGCCGCCGGTCAAGCCGATCGTCAGCATCAGCTTAATCCGGCAAAATGCAGATACCAGCGGTTGATGTCGTCACCCCACAACAGGGCTATCCAGCCGGCCGCCGCCAGATAGGGCCCGAACGGCATGGGCTTGGACGCTTCGCGCCGGCCGGTCGCGATCATCGTCACGCCGACCAACGCGCCGAACAAGGACGACAACAACACGATCTGCGGCAGATATTGCCAACCGAACCAGGCGCCGAGCAAGGCCAGCAGCTTGAAGTCGCCATAGCCCATACCCTCCTTGCCGGTCAGCAATTTGAAGCCTTGATAAACGCTCCACAGCACCAAGTAGCCGGCCGCCGCGCCGATGATCGCGTCATGCGGATCGGTATAAACCTCGAACAGACTCAGCAACAAACCCAGCCACAGCATCGGCAGAGTCATGTTGTCGGGCAACAATTGATGGTCGAGATCGATGAAGCTCAATGCAATCAAGCTCCAGGTCAACAGCAAGCCGAACGCCGTGCCCGGTCCGAAGCCCAGCTTCCAGGCCACCAGCGCGGAACATGATCCGGTAAGCGCTTCCACCAGCGGATAACGCCAAGCGATCGCGGTGCCGCAGTGCGCGCACCGACCGCCCAACAGCAAATAGCTCAGCACCGGAATATTCCGATAGGCCTGGATCGGCGCATTGCAGGACGGGCAATGCGACGCCGGCCACATCAAGTTGAACACCTCGGCGGGCTCCGAATAGGGCAGTTGCAGAAACTCGTGGCAATCGCGCCGCCAATCGCGTTGCAGCATCAGCGGCAAACGGTAAATCACCACATTCAAGAAGCTGCCGACCAGCAGACCGAGCACTAGCGCCACGCCGATCAGCAGAGGCGGAAATTGTTCCAACAATGTCAACATAGTATCTCGCGGAAATGTCCGGACCTCGGCGCCGGAGGCGAAGGACCGCTATATCGCGGCTCCGAGCTTGAAGATGGGCAAATACATCGCAACGATCAGGCCGCCGACCAATACCCCCAAGATGGCCATGATGATCGGTTCCATCAGACTGCTGAGGTTGTCGACCAGGTTGTCCACCTCTTCTTCGAAGAAATCGGCCACTTTGTCCAACATTGCGTCGATGGACCCGGATTCCTCGCCGATCGCCACCATTTGCACCACCATGTTCGGGAACATGCCGGTCTGTTCCAACGCGAACTTCAACTGCTGCCCGGTGGATACCTCGTCGCGGACATTCATCACCGCGTCGTGAAACAGAATATTGCCGCAAGCACCGGCCACCGACACCAAGGCCTCGACCAGCGGCACGCCGGCCGCCGACATCGTCGATAGCGTACGGGCGAAACGGGCGATCGCCGATTTTTCCAAAATCATGCCGACCACCGGTATTTTCAATAAGGTCTTATCCAGAAAATGGTTGAAGGCTTTCGAGCGCTTTTTAAAATAACTGAAGGTGTAGCCGCCACCGCCGACCACCGCCAACACCGCCCACCACCATTCCTGAACCCAGGCGGACAAGGCGATGACGAATTGGGTGAAGGCCGGCAGATCGGCGCCAAAGCTTTTGAACAAGTCCTCGAACACCGGCACGACGAAAATCAGCAAAATCGCGGTAACGATGAAGGCCACCACCAACACCGCGATCGGATAAGTCAGCGCCTTCTTGACCTTTTTCTTGATCGACTCGGTTTTTTCCTTGTAAGTGGCTATCTTGTCCAGCAAGGTCTCCAACACCCCGGCATGCTCGCCGGCCGCGACCAAATTGCAGAACAAATCGTCGAAATAAATGGGCCGTTTCGCCAAGGCCTGGGCCATCGTGTCGCCGCCTTCGATGTCGACTTTGATCGCCAGCAACAGCTCAGCCATGCTGGGATTGTCGTGGCCGCGGCCAATGATGTCGAAGGACTGCACCAGCGGCACGCCGGCGCCCAACATAGTGGCTAATTGCCGGGCGAATACCGCAATGTCGCCGGTGGTAATTTTCTGAACCTTGGCGCCGAATAACGGCTTGGCCTTGCGCTTGATGCCGACGACGCGTATCCCCATCCGCCGCAATTCGGTTCGGGCGATCACTTCGCTTTTCGCCATGATCGTGCCCTTGGTTTTCTTGTTCTGCTTATCGAAGCCGTCCCAATTGAACTCGATTTGTTCGTCTTGCTTTGCCATGTTTATTCCTTGGTAACGCGGTCGATTTCTTCCAGCGACGTAATGCCCTGCCGAATTTTCAATAAACCGGAGGCCCTAAGATCGTTAATGCCCTCGCTTTTGGACAGCGCGGCCATATCCATGGCATTGCCGCCGCGCAATATCAACGCGCGCATCGCTTCACTGATCGGCATCACCTGATAGATACCGACCCTACCCTTATAGCCATTGTTGCAATGCTCGCAACCGACAGGTTCGTAAATTTTAAAGGTGCCGATTTCATCCTTGGCAAATCCGGCCGACAGCCAAATGTTTTCCGGAAAATCGGCCTCTTTCTTGCAATGCTCGCAAAGCCGCCGCGCCAAGCGCTGGGCCATGATCAGGTTCACCGCCGATACGATATTGAACGGCTCGATGCCCATCTGCACCAGGCGATTGATCGTTTGCGGCGCGTCGTTGGTATGTAGGGTCGATAACACCAAGTGACCGGTTTGCGCCGCCTTGACCGCGATACTGGCGGTTTCCAGATCGCGAATCTCGCCAACCATGATAATGTCGGGGTCTTGCCGCAAAAAGGCGCGCAAGGCTTCGGCGAAAGTGAGGCCGGCTTTGGCGTTGACGTTGACCTGATTGATGCCTTCGACCGTGATCTCGACCGGATCTTCGGCGGTGGAAATATTCCGCTCGACACTGTTAAGGATGTTCAAGCCGGTGTACAGCGACACCGTCTTACCGCTACCGGTAGGTCCGGTCACCAACACCATCCCGTAGGGCCGGTGAATGGCGTCCAAAAAGTTCTTTTGTTGAACCGGCTCGAAACCCAGTTTTTCGATACCGATCTGGGCGCTGGTGGGGTCGAGTATCCGCATCACCACTTTTTCGCCGAACAGCGTCGGGCAGGTATTCACCCGGAAATCAATGGCGCGGTTCTTGGAAATCTGCATTTTGATCCGGCCGTCCTGCGGCACCCGCCGCTCGGCGATGTCCATTTTCGACATAACCTTGATCCGCGATATGATCCGATTGGCAATACCGACCGGCGGACTGGCGACTTCGGACAAAATACCGTCGGCCCTGAACCGAATCCTGAATTTCTTCTCGAACGGCTCCATGTGAATATCCGAGACGCCGCGCTTGATCGAATCGAGCAGGATTTTGTTGACGAAACGGACGATGGGCGCGTCGTCGATATCCGAGCCGCCGACTTCCTCGGCCGGCTTGGCTTCGTCGCCGGCGGAGATATCGATGTTATCCAGATCGTCGTCGAGCAAATCCTTCATCGATGTATCGGCCGCTTCCAGCGCGGTATCGATCATCTTCATCAATTTGTCTTCTTCGACCAGAATGTTCTCGGTATTGTGCCGAGTGTGGAACTTGATTTCGTCCAGCGCCTGGAAATTGGTCGGGTCGGCGGTGGCGACGAACAAGCGGTTGCCGCGCTTGAACAGCGGCAGGGCATGATGCTGGCGGATCAGCTTTTCGCTGACCATTTTGATCGGCAGCGAGGCCACGTCTATCGCATCCAAATCGAAAAACGGCACGCCAAACTCGGCGGACGCGATGGAAGCCACCATCCGGCTATCGAGAACTTTATGCTCGACCAGATAGCTGACGAAGGCTTGCTTGCGTTTTTGGGCTTCTTGCAGGTAGGCGGCGGCGGTATCTTCAGTCAGCAGGCCTTTTTGGATCAGGCACTTGGCTAAGCCGCTGAAGTGAATGTTGGAAGGAGCTGTCGCCATGGAAAAGAGTCGGGAACGGATTTACTGGAAGTTTAGGCTGCAACTATAGATGATGTAAGGATTTATTCCAAACCCACGTCGCATCCGAACCGACTCGGCCGGCGCCGGCACCACCGGCCTGTCCGGCCGGCGGACTCCAGCATGGCTTTAAACTTCGTGGTAAATCGCCGCGCCTTCCTCAAGGAATTGCTTGGACTTTTCTTCCATACCTTTTTTCAAGGCTTCTTCTTCTTCCAAGCCTTTCTGTTCGGCGTAGTTGCGCACGTCCTGGGTGATTTTCATCGAGCAGAAATGCGGGCCGCACATCGAACAAAAGTGAGCGACCTTGGCCGATTCTTTCGGCAGGGTTTCGTCGTGAAAGGAGCGGGCTTTTTCGGGATCCAGCGCCAGATTAAATTGATCTTCCCAGCGGAATTCAAAACGGGCCTTGGACATGGCGTTATCGCGAATCTGCGCGCCGGGATGGCCTTTGGCCAAGTCGGCGGCGTGGGCGGCGATCTTGTAGGTGACGATGCCTTCGCGCACGTCCTGCTTGTTGGGCAGGCCCAGGTGTTCTTTCTGCGTGACGTAGCACAGCATCGCGCAACCGTACCAGCCGATGTTGGCGGCGCCGATCGCCGAGGTGATGTGGTCGTAGCCGGGCGCGATGTCGGTGGTCAGCGGTCCCAGGGTGTAGAACGGCGCTTCGAAGCAATCTTCCAGCTGTTTGTCCATATTGACCTTGATCATTTGCAGCGGCACGTGGCCGGGGCCTTCGATCATGGTTTGCACGTCGTGCTTCCAGGCGATTTGAGTCAGTTCGCCCAGTGTTTCCAATTCGCCGAACTGGGCGGCGTCGTTGGCGTCGTAAATCGAGCCAGGACGCAAGCCATCCCCCAACGAGAACGACACGTCGTAGGCTTTCATGATTTCGCAGATTTCTTCGAAATGCGTATACAGGAAGCTTTCGGTGTGGTGCGCCAAACACCATTTGGCCATGATCGAACCGCCGCGCGAGACGATGCCGGTTAGACGTTTGGCGGTCAGCGGCACGTGGTGCAGGCGCACGCCGGCGTGGATGGTAAAGTAATCAACGCCTTGTTCGGCTTGTTCGATCAAGGTGTCGCGGAAGATGTCCCAGGTCAGTTCCTCGGCCTTACCGTCGACTTTTTCCAGCGCTTGGTAAATCGGCACCGTACCGATAGGCACCGGCGAGTTGCGCAATATCCATTCGCGGGTTTCGTGGATGTTCTTGCCGGTGGACAAGTCCATGATGGTATCCGCGCCCCAGCGGATGCCCCACAGCATTTTTTCGACTTCTTCTTCAATCGAGGAAGTGATGGCCGAATTGCCCAGGTTGCCGTTGATCTTGACCAGGAAGTTGCGGCCGATGATCATCGGCTCCAATTCCGGGTGGTTGATATTGGCCGGAATAATCGCGCGGCCTCTGGCAACTTCCGAACGCACAAATTCCGGCGTAATGAAGGACTGGATATTCGCGCCGTAGGAAAAACCGGGATGCTGGCCCTGGTAACGGTCGCGCATCGCTTCCAAATTCTGGTTTTCGCGGATGGCGATGTATTCCATTTCCGGCGTGATGATGCCTTTGCGGGCATAATGCATCTGGCTGACGTTATGGCCGGACTTGGCCCGGCGTGGATTGCGGGCCAACTCAAAACGCAGATGCGCGGTTTTCGGATCGTGCAAACGCTCATGGCCGAATTTGGAGGTCGGGCCGCTCAGCAATTCGGTGTCGCCGCGTTCTTCTATCCATTTGCCGCGCACCGACCCCAGGCCTTTATGAAGATTGATGTCGACGTTCGGATCGGTGTAAGGGCCGGAGGTGTCGTAAACGTAAATCGGCGGATTCTTTTCGGCGCCGAAATGCGCCGGCGTATCCGACAGGTTGATCCGGCGCATCGGCACGTGCATATCGGCTCGGCTGCCGGCGATGTAGATCTTTTCCGACGCCGGATAGGAATCGATCCGGATGCTACTGCCGGTATCGGTCGTAATTTCGTTGCGGACAGCGCTCATGCTTATCTCCAAAAAACAGAATAAATCGCGAGCGCAGGGAAGATCTGGCTTTCCTACGCCGGCATTAACCGGTTCAGGTTCGAAGGGTTTTTCTCAGCTTTCCGAATTTGATTTGGTACGGAAAGCACCCCTAGCCTTTCAGGTGGCCGACTACGGTATATGATTATGCTTGGGAATGCAAGTCCGCCACAACCGACTCCCAGCATAAAAAGCTTATGAAACAATGGGTTTTAGCCCTCTCCAGCCAACAAGCCAGATGAGTTTAACCGCATCCATGAATTCGCCGGAAACACCTCAAAGCAAGCTGACCGGCCACTTTGCCGAATTCCTGACCTCGCGCCGCAACCTCTCGAGCACCGACAGTGCCCGCCTTTACTCACTGGCGGCAACGCTGGCCGAACAACAAGCCGCCGGCCATAGCTGTATCGAACTGGCCCCGGCTGACGCCGAGTTGCTGCTGGCGTCCGGCCTGGCCTCCAACAACGCATTAACGCCGCTCATCGTCGAATCCCAACGCCTCTACTTACGCCGCTATTGGCAGTACGAAACCCGGTTGGCGACGCAACTGGCAACGCTCGCCGATACTCAATTCGATGTACCCGATCCGGAACCGGCGCTGGCGCGTTACTTCCCGGCGACCACGGGCCAGGGCCGGCACGATGCTCAACAACAGGCGGCGCGCGCGGCGTTAAACCAGGCATTGACGGTAATTACCGGCGGCCCGGGCACCGGCAAAACCACCACGGTATTGAAAATCCTGGCCTTGTTGCTGGAACTCAGCCCCAACCCGCCATTCATTGCGTTGGCGGCACCGACCGGCAAGGCGGCAATGCGCTTGCAAGAAACGATCATCGCTAACAAAGCCCAACTGAATTGCCCGGAAACGATTAAACAAGCCATACCTGAGAGCGCCCGCACGCTACACCGTTTGCTCGGCGCTCAACCGCCATCGCCCAATTTCCGTCACAACGCCGACTTCCCACTCCCTTACGACGCGGTCGTGGTCGACGAAACGTCGATGGTCGATCTGGCTTTGATGAGCAAACTGGTCGATGCGTTAAAACCGGGCGCTCGCCTGATTCTGCTCGGCGACAAGGATCAACTCGCGTCGGTCGAAGCCGGCGCGGTTTTGGCGGACATCGCCCGCGGACTGCCGGAGCAAACCGTCGAGCTGCGTCACTCGCACCGCTTTCAAGGACAAATCAAGGCGTTGGCGGAGGCCGTCAATCGCAGCGACGCCGACCAGGCTTGGCGGTTGCTGCTGACCGGCGACGACGCGGTCCACCGGCTGGAGCACGACCCGATCAGCTATATCGGCGAACGCTATCGTCGCTATTTCCAACTGATAACGGCCGGGGCCGACGTGAACGAAATCTTCGCCGAATTCCAGCGTTTTCAGGTGCTATGCGCCAATCATCACGGCTCCCATGGCGTGGAAGACATCAATCGACGGGTTGAGCGCGCCGCCGTTGCGTCGGGGACGCTGAGCATCGGGAACACTTGGTACCACGGCCGGCCGGTGATGATTTCCCGCAACCACGCCGCGACCCAACTGTACAACGGCGACATCGGCATTTGCCTGCCGGATCCCGCCGACGGCCAGCCGCGCGTGTTTTTTCCCGACCGTGACGGTTTTCGCGGTCTTCGTCCGTCCCGGCTGCCCGCGTGCGAGACGGTATACGCAATGACCATACACAAAAGCCAGGGCTCGGAGTTCGACGAAGCGATGCTGGTGCTGCCGGAACGCATCAATCCGGTACTCAGCAAGGAATTATTGTATACGGGCATCACCCGGGCGAAACGCCGGGTAACCCTCTACGCCGGACGCGGCATCTTCGAAACGTGCGTCGCCCGCCAAGCCGTCAGACACAGCGGCTTGGGCGAAAAACTAACCGCGGCCGGGAGCCGACCATGAAGACGACAAAAAAACGCGGCAAGCGCCTGTTAGCCGACATCGCCGGACAAGCCGGCGAATTGGCGGTGCTGACCGAAGGCCTGAGCTTGTTAAGCGAACTACACGCTCTGGCGCGGCGGGTCTTGGAATTGGCGAACGCGCTGGCCTTGCAAACCGAAGAACTGAAGAAGAAACACTACCTGAGCGCGCTAATCTCGTCCGAGGCATTCGGCGAACTGGCGGAGATCGCCGACACCGACGCCGTCAGCCAACTCGAAGACCGGCTGTTTGCGGCAAACCCGGACTCGGCACTGGCCAGCGACCGCTTTTTTCAGGAGTTATTGGAGAAAATCGACGCGCGTTTCGCGCGGTTGACCGATGCGATACAGGATTTACTGCATCTGGCCGAACCGGAATCGGACCAGGAAGACGATTAGGCGCTTATGGCTCGACTGAAACAGACATTCAGAGGCCGGCGCGGCTCCCGCCGTTAGTGACTGCGCTGCACCGAGAAATGGGCCAAGGCTTCCAAGGCGCGCTTGTATGTCGAGTCCGGCAGGCATTGCAGAGCCGCGATGGCATCGGCGGCCGCGCGATCGGCGCAGCGCTCGGTGTATTCGATCGCGTTGGTCGCCTTGACGACTTCGTAAACTTCATTGAACGCTTCCCGCGAACCTTGGCGAATTGCATCGACCACCACCTTGGCCTGGCGCTCGTCGCCATGTTGAATCGCGTAGATCAGCGGCAAGGTTGGCTTGCCCTCGGCTAAATCATCGCCCAGATTTTTACCTAATTCTTCGCTGTTGGCCTTGTAATCCAGCGCGTCGTCGATCAATTGAAATGCCACGCCCAGTTGCTGTCCGTAGACCGCCAAGCCGTTTTCGACGGCAGCGTCGGCGGCCGATACCACCGCCGCCAGCCGGGTCGCCGTACTGAACAGGATCGCTGTTTTGCGGGCGATCACTTCAAGGTATTTGGCTTCGCTGGTTTCGGGATTATTGCAGTTCAGCAATTGCAGTACTTCACCCTCGGCAATTGCAGTGGTGGTTTTGGACATAATGTCCATCACCCGCATATTGTTGGTGCGCACCATCATTTCGAACGCGCTCGAATACAGATAATCCCCGACCAACACGCTGGCGGCATTGCCCCAAACCGCATTCGCGGACTCCTTGCCGCGCCGCATCGCCGATTCGTCGACAACGTCGTCATGCAATAGCGTCGCGGTATGAATGAACTCGATCACCGCCGCCAGCGTCAAGTGATGATCGCCCACCTCGCCCAACGCTTTCGCCGCCAGCAGCAGCAGCATGGGCCGCAACCGCTTGCCGCCGTTGCCTATGATGTAATGCCCGATTTGATTGATCAAAACGACATCCGAACTCAATTCTTGCAAAATCAACCGGTCGACAGCTTGAGACTCCTCGCTGGTCAAATTTTTGATCGAATCAAAATCTATGGCACCGGTAGTCGGCGCTGAATCTGTGGCTATCATGGGAAGAGTCTGAACGCTGATCACTACGGCAAATTTTGTCTGGTTAGCCAGCCATGCTATGAATAATACCGAATAGTGTCAATAGTACTAATCCGAACATAGCGTTAAACCTTTAGAGCTAAAAGCATTTTTTGTTTGACGTACCTTGCGGCCAACCCTATAATCTGCTGTTCACTTTTAACAGTTTATGCTTGATGGAGCTTACACCGATGTATGCGGTAATTCAAACAGGTGGCAAACAGTACCGTGTCGCAGAAGGTACTACCTTAAAAATCGAAAAACTGGAACTAGGCGCGGGCGACAGCGTGGAGTTCGACAAGGTATTGATGGTTCAATCAGGCGACTCTGTAAAAGTTGGCCAGCCTTACGTTGAAGGTGGCAAAGTCACCGCAACCGTGGTTTCTCAAGGCCGCCACAAAAAAGTCCGTATCATCAAATTCAGAAGACGTAAGCACCACATGAAAAAACAGGGGCATCGTCAATATTACACGGAAGTCCAGATCACTGGCATTTCCGCATAACATTTACAGAGGTTAGATCATGGCTCACAAGAAGGCAGGCGGTAGTACCCGCAACGGTCGCGATTCCAACGCACAGCGTCTGGGTGTAAAACGTTTTGGCGGCCAAGTGGTTAAAGCGGGTAATATTCTGGTTCGCCAACGCGGCACCCAATTTCATCCTGGCACCAATGTCGGCATCGGCAAGGACCACACCCTGTTCGCGACCGTGGACGGCAAAGTGGTTTTCGAGGAAAAAGGGCCGAAAAACCGCAAATACGTCAGCATCGCGGCAGCGTAACATCACCAGTAGTGCCGCAAGGCACCACTGAAAGGAAAAGCCTCGTTGTTCAGCGGGGCTTTTTTGTTTATACCGGTACATTATGAGATTTGTTGACGAAGCGGAAATCCGCGTGGAAGCAGGCGACGGCGGCAACGGCAAGGCGTCGTTTCGCCGCGAAAAATACATACCGCTGGGCGGCCCGGACGGCGGCGACGGCGGCGACGGCGGCAGCGTTTATTTGGTCGCGACCGAGAACGTCAACACCCTGGTGGATTTTCGCTATCACTCGGTGCATCGTGCGCAGCGCGGCCAAAATGGCGGTAGTCGCGATTGCACCGGCAAGAAAGGCGACGATTGCTTCGTCCCGGTACCGCCCGGCACGATCGTCTACGAAGCCGACACCGGTGAAAAAATCGGCGACCTGACCAAGCCCGGCCAGCAGCTGTTGGTCGCCAAGGGCGGCTTTCACGGTCTGGGCAATACCCGCTTTAAAAGCAGTATCAACCGCGCCCCGCAACAAACCAGCAAGGGCACGCCTGGTGAACACCGCATGCTGCGCCTGGAGTTGATGGTCATCGCCGATGTCGGCCTGCTCGGCATGCCCAACGCCGGCAAATCCAGCTTGATTCGCGCCGTCTCGTCGGCCCGCCCGAAAGTGGCCGACTATCCGTTTACGACGCTGCATCCCAATTTGGGCGTTGTCCGAGTCGACGACATGCGCAGCTTCGTGATCGCCGACATTCCCGGCGTCATTGAAGGCGCGGCCGAGGGCGCCGGGCTCGGCCTACAGTTTCTGAAGCATTTATCTCGCACCGGCCTGCTGCTGCACATCCTCGATATCGCCCCCTACCAAAGCGACGAATCGCCGGTTTCCGCCGCTCAAAAAATCATTGCGGAAGTCGAAAAATGGAGCGACGAACTGGCCGAAAAGCCGCGCTGGCTGGTACTGAACAAAATCGACAACGTTCCGGACGACGAACTCGACAACCACTGCCAGGCCATACTCGACGAACTGGAATGGGACGGGCCGGTTTACAAAATCTCCGCATTGAAAAATCAGGGTACTCAAGAGTTGATGTACGCGATCATGGATTTTCTCGAAGCGGAACGCCAACCGCCGGAGCTGACCAGCGATGAGCCGCTCTGAGTTCGCCAACGCCAATCGCGTCGTCGTCAAAATCGGCAGCTCGCTGCTGACCGACGGCGGCCGCGGACTGAACAAGACTGCGATTGCCGGCTGGGTCGAGCAAATGGCGGCGTTGCGCAAGCAGGGCGTCGACGTGGTGCTGGTCTCGTCGGGATCGGTCGCTGAAGGCATGAGCCGTCTGAAATTAAAAACCCGTCCGAAAACGCTGCACGAACTGCAAGCCGCCGCCTCTGTCGGCCAGATGGGCCTGGTGCGCCGCTTCGAAGATGAATTCCAAACACACGGCTTGCTGGCCGCGCAAGTCTTGCTGACCCACGACGACCTGTCCGACCGGCAACGCTATCTGAACGCCCGCAGCACCTTGCTAACCTTGTTGGATTTCGGCGTCGTTCCGGTTATCAACGAAAACGATGCGGTCGCCACCGAGGAGATCCGTTTCGGCGACAACGACACCCTGGGCGCGCTGGTCGCCAATCTGGTCGAAGCCGATCTGCTGCTACTGTTGACCGACCAACTCGGCCTGTTCGACGCCAATCCCAGCCTGAACCCCGACGCCAAATTGATTTCCGAAATCAGCGTCAATGAAAGCCTGCTCGACGAAGTGGCCGGCGGCAGCATCAGCGGCCTTGGCCGCGGCGGCATGTTCACCAAGGTTCGCGCCGCCCGCCTGGCGGCCAGATCCGGCGCCGCAACCGTCATCGTCTCCGGCAAGCTGGACCAAGTCGTCAATCGGGTATTCGCCGGCGAAGCGCTCGGCACCTACATGATCCCCAACATCGCCCCGCTGGCGGCCCGCAAGCAATGGCTGGCCGGACAATTGCAGCTTAAAGGCAGCCTCACGCTGGACGACGGCGCCGTCAAAATCCTCAAGGCCGCCGGCAAGAGCTTGTTGGCGGTCGGCGTCAAGGCGGTGGCCGGCCAATTCCAACGCGGCGATTTAGTGTCCTGCCTGGACGCCAACGGCCAGGAAATCGCCCGAGGCCTGATCAACTACGGCGCCGAGGATGCCGCCAAAATCGCCGGCAAACCCAGCAGCGAGTTCGAAGCCTTGCTGGGCTATGCCGACGACGACGAGCTGATCCACCGGGACAATCTCGTGCTAGTCTAGCGGGTCCCGGCCTCGAATCAGGTATTCTGAATCACAATATTCGGGAATCGACCGCTGAAATCCTTGGCTCTCAGCGCCAGTTTCCCGGCCATTTTGCGGGCGATGGCCTTGTAGATTTGCGCCGGGCGCCCGTCCGGATCGGCGACCACCGTCGGTCGGCCGCTGTCGGCAAACTCCCGGATTTTAATATCCAGCGGTAACGCTCCCAACAGGTCCACCCCGTTTTTGGCGGCCATCGCCACGCCGCCGCCCTGGCCGAAAATCGCCTCCTCATGCCCGCAATTGCTGCAAATATGCACGCTCATGTTTTCAACCAGGCCCAATATCGGCACGTTGACCTTCTCGAACATGCCCAAACCGCGCTGGGCATCGATCAGCGCAATATCCTGGGGCGTCGTGACGATAACCGCGCCGCTGACCGGAATCTGCTGAGCCAGCGTCAGTTGAATGTCGCCGGTGCCCGGCGGCAAATCGATGATCAAATAGTCGATGTCGTGCCACTGGGTCTGCCCCAGCAATTGCTGTAGCGCACCGGTCACCATCGGGCCGCGCCAAATCATGGGCTGATCGGCATCGACCAAGTATCCGATCGACATGGTCTGCACGCCGAAAGACAATTTGGGCTGCAACAGCTTACCGTCCTCGCTGTCCGGCTGCCCCGACAAGCCCAGCATGGTGGGAATGCTGGGGCCGTAAATATCGGCGTCCAAGATTCCGACCTGGGCGCCTTCCGCGGCCAGCGCCAGCGCCAGATTCACCGAGGTGGTCGATTTGCCGACGCCACCCTTGCCCGATGCCACCGCGATAATGTTTTTCACGTTAGGCAAGGGTTTCAAGGTTTTTTGCACGGCGTGCGACACCACCTTGAACGATACCTCCACGTCCAATTTGCCGATTCCAGGCAACGCTTGCAGACGTTGCTCCAATTCGGCGCGCAGCTCGCCGACATAGCTCTTGGCCGGATAACCCAATTCCACCACAACGCTGACCGCGTCGCCGTCCACCGTGATTTTCTTGACCGCCTTGGCCGACACCAAATCGGTCTCGACATTCGGATCGATGAAACTCTTCAATATATTTTCGACAGCAGCTTTTTCAATAGCCATTCGCAACTCCCACAATAAACCAATAACCAAGCAAAATAGTGGGGGAAGATACCATCTTCCGCGGTGCCGAGAAACCCGGACGACCAAATCCATGGGCTTTCTTGCCAGCTCGCGCCAAACGCGTTACCCTCCGGTACGAACCAACTGATCGGCGCCAAGATACCTTCCGGCGCCCAAATCCCCACCATCATGATTGCCGCCACATTTCCGCTTACCCGTCGCCCCGTCGAAGACACCCCGCTGCTGCTTCCGTTCGCGCTGATACTGGCTTCGCTGCTGAGCGGCTGCCAAACCTTGGCCATCTTTTCCGAGCCGCAATCGGAAAAAATCACCTGGACCGTCAAGCCCAACGAAATCGTCGAGACTCACGAATTCAGCCTCTCCGCCGACTTGAGCATCGTCGGCGGTCTGGCCACCATTTCCAGCCGGGAAAACGATACGTTGTCGGACATTGCTCGCCATTACGGCCTGGGATACAACGACATCACCCTCGCCAATCCCGCATTGGATCCGTGGAGCTTGGCGAGCGACAGCACGGTATTGCTGCCCTTTCAATTCATAATCCCCGACGCGCCGCGCCAAGGCATCGTGTTGAATCTGGCCAACATGCGCATGTTTTACTTTCCGAACGCCCGGTCGGTCTTGACCTATCCGGTCGGCATCGGTCGCCAAGGCTGGAACACGCCGCTGGGCCAGACGCAAATCGTCGCCAAGAAAGCCAATCCGGCCTGGACCGTGCCGGAATCGATCCAACGCGAACACCAAGCGCTGGGCGATCCGCTCCCCAAAGTCATTCGCTCCGGCCCGGACAATCCGCTCGGCTATTACGCGATGCCGTTAGGCTTTAAGGGCTATTTGATACACGGCACCAACAAACCCTACGGAATCGGCATGCAAGTCAGCCACGGCTGCGTACAGCTCTATCCGGAGGATGTCGAATATCTGTTCAATCAAGTTGACATCGGCACGCCGGTGCGCATCGTCCATCAACCTTTTCTGGCCGCGTGGCAGCAAGACGTGTTGTACCTGGAAGCGCACCAGCCGTTGGAAAAATGGGAAAAGCAGCGCAAGCAACTGGAAAAAGACCTGCGCGGCAAGCTGAAGCAACTCGCCGCGGAACGGCAAGCCACGCTGGATTGGTCCAAGGTGGAGGCCGTCCTCAAACGCGCCGACGGCGTGCCGACACCGGTGCTGACCGGCAGTCCGGAGCTCGGCGAGCTGACCGCCGCCGCCCCACGGCTCGATCATCCCGAGCGGCTGTTCGGTCAGCCGGAGATCGGCGAGCTGGACGCTGGCGCCTGGTCTACGATCATCGTCGACGTGTTTCAAAGCGAAACCGAAGCGCAAAAGCTGGCGGCGATGTTGAATCACCAGGGCCCGCCGATCCCGGCGCGCAAAATTGCCAGCAACGGCAATTACCGGGTGTTAGCCGGTCCGTTCAAAACCAAGTCCGAAGCCAAGGCTGCGGCAAAACGCATCAAACAGAACTTCGATATCGACGCGACACCGCAAGCGCCGCCGACGGATTAAACCGCCGTCATTCCGACAACGCACCGGGCCTCAGCAACGCGGTAGCCTGCTCCACCGGAACCGGTTTGCTGAAAAAATAGCCTTGGCCGTAATTGCAGCGCTGCCCGGACAAGAAGGCCAACTGTTGTAAATCCTCTATCCCCTCCGCCACCAACTCCAATTTCAATTGGCCGGCCATCGCGGTAATCGCGGACACGATCGCCCGATCGCTGTCGTCGGTGGAAACGTCCTTGACAAAGGCCTTGTCGATTTTCAACGTGTCAAGCGGAAAACGCTTTAAATAGCTCAGCGACGAATAACCGGTGCCGAAATCGTCCACCGAGATACGCACGCCCAAGCGCTTTAAGCCTTGCAGAGTGGCTAGCGTGGTATCCACATCGCGCATCATGATGCTTTCGGTGATTTCCAGTTCCAACAATTCCGCCGGCAAGCCGGTTTCGGCCAGCACGGCCGCAACCACGTCCAACAAGCCGCGTTGATGTTGAAAATCCTGGAATTGCCGGCCGGATAGATTGACCGCGACGCGCACCGGCGTACCCGCCTCGCGCCAACGCTGGGCCTGTTCGCAAGCAGTCCGCAGCACCCACTCGCCTATCGGCACGATCAACCCGGTTTCCTCGGCCAAACCGATAAACTGATCCGGCATCACCATGCCCAAGGTCGGACTATGCCAGCGCAACAGCGCCTCCATGCCGATCACCGCCCGGCTATCGATTTGCACTTGCGGCTGGTAATACAGTGACAGCTCGCCCTGACCCAGCGCGCAGCGCAAATGATGTTCGAGTTGCAGATACCGCTGCGCGGTACTGTTCATTTCCGACGTGAAAAACTGATAGTTGTTCTTGCCGAGCTTTTTAGCGTGGTATAGCGCGGAATCGGCCTGGGCCAACAATTCGTCCAAATCGCCCGCGTTCTCGGGAAACACGCTGATGCCGATGCTGGCCCGCGAATAAATCTTGTTATGGTTGATGACGAACGGCTCGTTCAGTATCCCCAAAATCTTGACCGCCACCTTGGCGGCGTCCAGGCTGTCCTTGATGCCTGGCAACATGATGATGAACTCGTCGCCGCCCATGCGCGCCGGCGTATCGCCTTCACGTAGACACGAGGCGATGCGCTTGGCCACCTCTCTGAGCAATTCGTCGCCAACGGTATGGCCGAAAGAATCGTTGATCGTCTTGAAATTGTCCAAATCGAGAAACAAAAAAGCCACCACCTCGCTTTTGCGTTGCGCCCGTGCGATAAATTGCAAGGCCCGGTCGGTCAGCAGCGTACGATTGGGCAGATCGGTCAGGGCATCGAAATGCGCCATGTAATCCAGGCGCTGGCGGGCGCGTTTGACCTCTTCCATCTCCCTGGCATTGTCAATAACCAACGATAACGAGTGCGCGAAACTGGCCGCCAACTCTTCGTCGTTGGCGCTAAACGCCTCGCCTCCGGTCTTGTCGCACAGATAGATTCGTCCATAAACCCGGCCGTGCCGCGAAATCGGTACCGCCAACAGCGACTTCATCGGCGGATGGTGCGCCGGAAATCCAACGCTGCGGGGATCGGTACGCATATCGGCCAAGCGTAGCGAAATATCCTCTTCGATGACCACTCCCAACAGGCCTTTGCCTTGCGGCAGCTCGCCGATTTGCTTGGCTTGGGTTTCGCTGATACCGGAAAAGATGAATTCGGCCAGCCCCCCTTGTTCATCGACAATACCGATCGCCCCATATTCGGCGTCCAACAGCTTACGCAGGGCATCAAGGCCGGCTTGCAGCAATTCGGTTTCTATCGACGTCCGAGCCAACACCCCCAACAAGCTTCTGGCGGCTTCGTTGAGCGCGGCCAAGCGCTCCACCCAAACCACGGTCTGGCGATGGTTTTCCTCGGCAATGTCCCGCAAACGCAAGCTTTCCCGTAGCAACTGCCTATCGCGCTCCAGCAAGGCCTGCAAAATGCTTTCCCGGGTCACGACGCCGATAAACTCATCGCGACTCATCACGGCCAACACTTCCAAGCCACGTTTTCGCAGGGAACTCAATGCGGTCCGGATCCCGGCACCGGCCGGCACGGTCGCGACATCGCGATGCTCGACCAAATCGGCAAAGATCCAGCTAGGGTGTTGGGAAATATCATGGTGCGTGGCCAATCCGCAAAAGTCTGCGCTAAGCCCGGCATCGCGAAACACCGCGTACACGGTACTGCCTCCGACCCCGCTTTGAGGCCGATCTTCTTCCCGAACTCTGACCACGTCTGGCCAAAGACAGGCTTTTACCGTCAATTCCTTCATACCTTGGCGCTCAAACGTACCGACACGTCCAGTTCAGCATGCAAAATTTCGTCGACACTCATCAGCGGCTTGACCTGCCCTATCACAAACTCGATCAATGCCTCGCGCGAAGCGCGGTTCAACAGGCTTTTTCGGACCAAAATATCGCTGATGATGTCGTCGTCGCACTCGATATGCTCGAACGGCGCCTTCACCAGCAACTCGATGGCGCGGCGCATCGCGATACAACCGATCGGCGAATCACGCCCCAAAATCAACATGTCTTTAAGCGGAGGAATGCTGTATTCGCCGAGTACGGCGGAGATATTGACCTGATTCTGAGTTTGCTTGAACATGCCGGTAACCTAATTTCCCTAAATTTAATCGGTAATTTAGCAGAAATTAAGCTTTCCCAGCACCAGGCCTAGAAACGGTCCTCGCCAGCGCGCGTTAATTCAAAGGCGCAACGAAAAGCGGAACCGCCGAACAGACGGTTCGCGAGAACGATGGACAACGACACCAACCCCGGTTGGCGGCATTGAAATATGAGAGTTGGAGCACAAAAAACCGGACGAATAAACTTCCGCCCGGCTGACCGCGAAAACGCCGGCAGAGATGTTAGTTGCCGCCCTTGAAGCTGATTTGCAGCGCGTGCAGCGAATTCACGCAGTCCGCGCTGGCTTGGAGATTGGGATTATCGTGGCAGGTTTGATTTTGCGCCTTCGCTTCCTTGATGTTGGCAACATACCAAGCCACGGACTTACCCTCGGAAGCTGCCTTGTCTTCGTTAACCTCGGAACTGGCATTGGTGACGTTCAGGATTATGGCTCCCCCGAGTACCGCAACCGCGGCGGCAGCTATCAATTTGTTGGCGTGTTTCATAAAGACTCCTTCGCTATCTGTTACCGGAAATTTGGAATCCCGTGTTGGCGGGATGCCGGTAATCTAACAAAAAAGTCTAGCGTTAAAAATGTGGCGGATTGCCGCGCGACAATCTGTCCGAATATCGCGGCAAATAACATAATTCAATTAAATCGCCGAACCAGTCGGCGTACTTAATACCCTAGCCGCCCATCTTGAAATCCACCGGCGAAAGCGGCGCGCGGGCCTTGCCGATCGCGCCGCACGGCGGACTAATTTATTTGATTTTCAATAATTCCTTGCCGTCGCTAGCGAATTTGCAAATCCCGGCTGCAAAATAAGTGCATTCTTCGGACTGCTCCAGTTTGGCACCGTTTGGTGTCAAATGTACTTTTACCGAGCAGGACCGGGCTTCACCCTCGATATGCTTTTTCAAAACCAACTCGTTTTCCGCGACGACTTTCGCTTCGCCGCTAACTAATGCGGAGCACGCGTGTTTACCGGCTTCGTCGGGATTCGGTTCGAAATCCACATCGACGGTGACATTCGTGTCGTTACCGACTTTGTTGATCTTCATGTGCTGAACGTGGTTGCCGTCGCGCAGTAAAAAATGGTCGGTGGCCGCCAGGGCGGAACCTGACATTAACGCGATGGCCAAAAACAAGGTTTTTTTCATGATAAGCCTCTTTTATTGTGATTTGAAGTCGGGCAAGCCCCACGCGGAAAAATCCCGATCGACGCGCCGGCATCGCCGAGGCGTCGAGCTTGGCGGCGATTGTACCTTACTGCCGGACAGAGCCCAACCCGATGCCTGCGGGCTCGCCTCCAGCCATGAAACGACGATCGATTTATGCCATAATCGCCGGTCCTCTTTTGGCTGACCCGAACCCATGTCGAAGCGTAAAATCCTTGTCACCAGCGCCTTGCCCTACGCCAACGGCCCGATCCATCTCGGCCATCTGGTCGAATACATTCAGACCGACATTTGGGTGCGCTTTCAAAAACAACGCGGCCATGAGTGCTATTACGTCTGCGCCGACGACACCCACGGCACGCCGATCATGTTGCGCGCCGATAAGGAAGGCATCAGCCCGGAGCAACTGATCGCCGGCGTCGAGCAGGAGCACCGCGCCGACTTCGACGCCTTCGGCGTGGCCTTCGACCAATACCACAGCACCCATTCGCCGGAAAACAAGGCCTGCGCCGAACTGATTTACCTGAGGCTGCGTGACGGCGGCCACATCAGTAGCCGCAGCATCACCCAAGCTTACGACCCGGTCAAAAACATGTTTCTGCCGGACCGTTTTATCAAGGGCGAATGCCCCAAATGCGGCGCGCCGGACCAATACGGCGACAACTGCGAAGCCTGCGGCGCCACTTACTCGCCGACCGAATTGAAAAACGCGGTGTCGGTCGTGTCCGGCGAGCAACCGATCGAAAAAGACTCGGAGCACTATTTCTTCGAACTCGGCCACTTCGCCGAAATGCTGAAAGACTGGACCACCGCCGGCCACTTGCAAGCGGAAGTCAGCAACAAAATGGCCGAATGGTTGCAAAACGGCTTGCAACAATGGGACATCTCCCGCGACGCGCCGTATTTCGGTTTCGAAATCCCGGACGCGCCCGGCAAATATTTTTACGTGTGGCTGGATGCGCCGATCGGCTACATGGCCAGTTGCCGGCGCTTATGCGAGCGCACCGGATTGGACTACGACGGCTTTTGGAGCCCGGACAGCGACGCCGAGTTGTACCATTTCATCGGCAAGGACATCATTTATTTCCACGCGCTATTCTGGCCCGCCATGCTGCACGGCGCCGGTTTCCGCACCCCCAGCGCGATCTTCGCCCACGGCTTTTTAACGGTCAACGGCGAGAAAATGTCCAAATCGCGCGGCACCTTCATCAAGGCCCGCACCTATCTGGACCATCTGAACCCGGAATACCTGCGCTATTACTTTGCCGCCAAACTCAGCGCCGGCGTGGACGATATCGACTTGAACTTCGACGATTTCACGCTCCGGGTCAATTCCGATCTGGTCGGCAAAGTCGTTAACATCGCCAGCCGCTGCGCCGGTTTCATCGCCAAACGCTTCGCTTATCGCCTGTCCGGACACTGTGCCGAGCCCGAACTGTTTCAGCAATTCGTCGCCGCCCACCAAGGCATTGCCGACCTTTACGAAAGCCGAGAATTCGGCAAAGCGATGCGCGAAATCATGGCGCTGGCCGACAGGGCCAACCAATACATCGACGAGAAAAAACCCTGGCTGATCGCCAAGGAAGACGGCCGCGACGCCGAGCTGCACGCCGTTTGCAGCATGGGCCTGAACTTGTTCCGCTTGCTGGTGGTTTATCTGCGCCCGGTGATACCAACGCTGGCCGCCAATGCCGAAGCCTTTTTGAACATTCCGCCGCAAGGTTGGCCGGCCGATGCTCAGCCGCTAACAGACCACGCCATCAACGCCTTTACACCGTTGATGACCCGCGTCGAGGCCGACAAAATCGCCGCGATCGTCGAAGCTTCCAAGGAAAACCTGGAGAAAACCCCGTCGGTCAAGGCCAAACCTGCCAAAGCCGTCGGAGACGCCGCCAAACCCACCGAAAGCCACAAGCAAGAGCCCATCGCCGAAGCCATCGAAATCGAGGACTTCGCCAAAATCGACTTGCGCATCGCTCGTATCGTCAAGGCCGAAGCGGTGGAAGGCGCCGAAAAACTGCTGCAATTGACCGTCGATCTCGGCGACCACACCCGCAACATCTTCGCCGGCGTGAAGTCGGCCTATGCACCGGAAGATTTGGAAGGCAAGCTGACCGTCGTCGTCGCCAATCTGAAGCCGCGCAAAATGCGCTTCGGCACCTCGGAAGGCATGATGCTGGCGGCAGGTCCCGGCGGCAAGGACATTTTCGTGCTGTCGCCGGATGCCGGCGCCCAACCGGGCATGCGCGTCAAATAAAAACGGAACCGGGCATGCTGGCCGACAATATCGACGCTCTGCTGCCGCAGACCCAGTGCCAAAAATGCGGTTTTAACGGCTGCCGGCCTTATGCCGAAGCCATCTCGCGCGGCGCAGCCGACATCGACCGCTGCCCGCCCGGCGGCGAAGCCGGCATCGGCAAATTGGCGGCATTGCTCGGCGTCGCGGTCAAGCCGCTCAATCCAGCCTATGGCATTGAACGGCCGCGCCTGCTCGCGATCATCGACGAAGACGCTTGCATTGGCTGCACCAAATGCCTGCCGCCCTGTCCGACCGACGCCATTCTAGGCACGTCCAAGCATATGCACACAGTCATTGCCGATCTGTGTACCGGCTGCGAATTGTGCGTGGCGCCGTGCCCGGTCGCCTGCATTGCGATGGTTCCCGCGCCCAACCCCACTTGGACCCAGACCGACGCCGACCGCGCCAGACTGCGCCATCTGGCCAAACAACAACGTCTGACCAAGTTGGAAGCCGAAAAAGCCGAACGCCTGCAACGCCAAAAACAGCTGTTGTCGAAGATCAAATCCGCGAAAAACCAAGATTAACGCGATCGGCCATGACTTTGACCGCAATTACTTTTATAATACCCGACTATTCAATACGCGCCCGTAGCTCAGCTGGATAGAGCGCAGCCCTCCGGAGGAAGCAGTCAGCCGGATTTTGGGTTTTAGGGAAACGGTCAAAACCGCTTGACCGAATAGACTGTATCGTTAGACAGCAAATCGCATTGCGCCCTTAGCTCAGCTGGATAGAGCGCGGCCCTCCGGAGGCCGAGGCCAGAGGTTCGAATCCTCTAGGGCGCGCCATTTTGACCTCTTCCCCCAAACCGCGTTTTTGGCTCTGTGCCCTGGATGTGCCCTAACCGTGCCACGCACTTTAAGTCATTTTACGCGCATTGTCGCCAAACGACCTTCGCCCTCAAATCGGTAGAAAGTTAAAATTTTGAATATTCGGCCCGATAAAACATAAGGCATCAATTCTAAAGCTCATCTCGAATAAACCAGGTATTCCCCAAGCCATTGATACCCACCAAAACTCTATTTTCTGATGAAACCTCGCCAATCAAATTAATTCTTTCGACTTTGGTCATAACTGCTGCTGGGGATGTTTGCATGCAGAAGTTTCCTCGGCGCGGATCAAGATTCAATATTGATCAATTTACGAAGATGATTGGCGTAAACCACCAGTTTTTGGTTGACCGCTTTCATTTCCGTCACCAGTTCTTGGTATTCGGGATATTGGCGCTGCAGTTCCTGTGGCGTCATATCCTTATTCGCTGGATCCTCTATGGCGCTATTCCACCAACGTCGGTATCTGGCCTGCCATCGCGTTAGGTGGGGACGAAGTTCTTTGTTTAGGATATGGATAGA
>NZ_JBYMAP010000005.1:0-42752 GCF_057766305.1 Methylomonas sp. BG-2
ACTCTTTGTGTTGCTCTGGTGTGAACTTCATATCAGCATCGCGGCAATGTGACTCGACAACTTCCAGCAAACCACTAAACATTCAGTGAACTCCTATGTCGTGCCCAACTATCCGTTAACCGAGTCGGCCCGGCGCCCGATGGCGTTTTTCAAGACGGACCGTTCAGGAAGGTACGCTGTATCTCGACGCCCAGCGCGTTATTGCGGGCGATGAAATCTTGCAGAAACACGTGCAGACCGGTGCTAACGATATCGTTCATCCGGCCGTAATGCAGGCGGGCGTGGTTTTCGCCGGCCAGACGCAGGCATTCGCGGCCGCGCCGGCCGCACAACTGCTCCAGTATCGGGGCCAATTCGTCGTAACAGGCGTGCAACGAACGCGGCATGTCGTCGCGCAGCACCAACAATTTGGCGACTTTCCAAGGTTCCAACGTGTCGCGGAACACTTTCTGATAGGCCTCGAACGCCGAAACCGAACGCAGCAAGGAACTCCACTCGTAGTAATCGACCTCGGCGGTTTGGTCGGCGTCGGGTAGCAACAGTTGAAATTTGGCATCCAACAAGCGCGCGGTGTTGTCGGCCCGCTCGACGAAACTGCCGATCCGAACAAATTTATAGCCGTCGTCGCGCAACATCGTACCGAAGGTGACGCCGCGGAATAAATGCGAGCGGGATTTGACCCAGTCGCAAAACTCGCTGATCTCGGCTTCGGGCAGCCCGCCGGCAATGCGTTGGCGCAGCTCTATCCACAAGGCGTTGACGGTCTCCCACATTTCCGAAGACATGGCCACCCGCACCGCGCGGGCGTTTTCGCGCGCCGCGCCCAAGGCGCTGACGATGCTGGACGGGTTGCGTTCGTCCAGCGCCATGTAGCGAATCACGTTGGCGGCGGTGTAGGCGCCGTAATCGCGTTCGAATACCTCGATGTCGTCGGCGATCAGCACCGGCGGCTTCCAGCGCGCCGCTTCGTCGTAAGGGCTGTTGGCGACCAGCGACATCCGGTAGGTAACATCCAGGACCCTGGCCATGTTTTCGGCGCGCTCGATGTAGCGCGCCATCCAGTACAAATGGTCGGCGGTACGGCTCAGCATGGTTTGTCCTCGTTCAACACCCAGGTATCCTTGGTCCCGCCGCCTTGCGACGAGTTGACCACCAACGAACCTTCGCGCATCGCCACCCGGCACAGACCGCCGGGCACCAACGTTACGGTCTTGCCGGACAGCACGAAGGGCCGCAAATCGACGTGGCGCGGCGCCACGCCGGCTTCGACCAGGGTCGGACAGGTCGATAGCGCCAAAGTGGGCTGGGCGATGTAATTATCCGGATCGGCCAGGATGCGGTCGCGGAATTCCAGGATTTGTTGCTTGGACGCGGTGGGGCCGACCAACATGCCGTAACCGCCGGAACCCTGTACTTCCTTGACCACCAATTCGTCCAGATGCTCCAATACGTATTTGCGGTCGTCGGCTTCGGCCAATTTGTAGGTCGGCACGTTGGACAGAATCGGTTCCTCGCCCAGATAAAACCGAACCATGTCGGGGACATAGGTATAAGTGGCCTTGTCGTCGGCCACGCCGGTACCGATCGCGTTGGCCAGCGTCACGCCGCCATTGCGGTAGGCTTCGACGATGCCCGGCACGCCGAGCAGCGAATCGGGGCGGAAGGCTTTCGGATCGATGAAATCGTCGTCGATGCGCCGGTAAATCACGTCGACCTGCTTGGGACCGTCGGTGGTGCGCATAAAGACTTGGTCGTCCTCGACGAACAAATCCTGGCCCTCGACCAGTTCGATACCCATCTGCTGCGCCAGGAACGCGTGTTCGAAATAGGCGCTGTTATAGGCTCCCGGCGTCAGCAACACCACGGTCGGGTCCTGCACGCCGGGCTGGGCCACCGCGCGCAGATTGTTCAACAACACTTGCGGATAGTGCTCGACCGGCGCCACCGCGTAGCGGCGGAACAGTTCGGGGAACAAGCGCATCATCATTTTGCGGTTTTCCAACATATAGGACACGCCGGACGGCGTCCGCAAATTGTCCTCCAGCACGTAGAACTGATTCTCACCGGTACGGACAATATCGATACCGGCGATGTGTGCGTAGATACCACCCGGCGCCGCGACGCCCTGCATCTCCGGACGGTACATTTCGTTTTCCAGAATGCCGGCGGGCACGATGCCGGCCTTGACGATTTCCCGGTCGTGGTAGAGGTCGTTCAGAAAGGCGTTCAAGGCCCGGACCCGCTGAATCGCGCCGTCGGCCAATTGCCGCCATTCGCCGGCCGCCAGAATTCTCGGCACGACATCGAACGGAATCAGCCGTTCGGCGCCGGCTTCGTCGCCATAGACGTTGAAGGTGATGCCGACCCGACGAAACAACATCTCCGCCTCTCGGGACTTTTGCATCAGTTGCGCCTGATCGATGCCGTCCAACCAGTCCGCAAAGGGTTGATAGAGCGCCCGCACACTGCCGTCGGGTGTCCGCATTTCGTCGAAATAATTCAGTGGCTTCATAAGCTCCTTACAGCAATCCACATGCCAACCCAATCAAACGATCGCGGCCCGGCCCCGGCGGCCCATTGCCGCCGCCTAACGCACCAAGTTGGCGCAAACTCCGCGCGCCATCGCCCCAAAACGACCATAAGGCGCAAATACGTTGGCAATTTCGCCGGCTTTGACTATCGTAAGTAACTTGTACCACCATCCACGATTCAACCGATGAACAAAGCCCACATTACGTTATTCGGCGAAGTGTTGTTCGACTGTTTCCCCGACGGCAGCCGGGTTCTGGGCGGCGCGCCGTTCAACGTCGCTTGGCATCTGCAAGCCTTCGGCGATCAGCCCCGCTTTATCAGCAGGATCGGCGGCGACGCGGCGGGCAACGACATCCTGGCCGCGATGGCGCGCTGGGACATAGACCCGTCAAATCTGCAAATCGACCCGACCAGACCAACCGGCACCGTTGCGGTCAGCATAACCGACGGCCAACCCGATTACCAGATTCTCGACCGCCAGGCTTACGACTTTATCCAGCCGGTCCAACCAGCGAATAGCGATGGCCTGATCTATCACGGCAGTCTGGCGTTGCGCGGCGAGGTGTCCGGCCAGACTTGGGCCGATCTGGCGAACACCTGGCGCGGGCCGGTGTTTTTAGACGTGAATTTGCGGGCGCCTTGGTGGCAACCGGGCCGCATATTCGATTTGATCGCCGGTGCCGACTGGCTGAAATTGAACGACGCCGAGCTGACCCAACTCTTCCCCGGCAGCCAGGACATCGCCGACAAAATGCGTCTGATCGTCCGGGAGTTCGACTTGCAAGGCATTTTTGTCACCTGCGGCGAAGAGGGCGCTCTGGCGCTGACACCCGACGGCGAGCTGCTCGGCGTTACCCCGAACGCCCGGTTGGAAGTCGCGGACACGGTCGGCGCCGGCGACGCCTTTGCCGCCGTACTGTTGCACGGCATCGCCTCCGCCTGGCCATTACCACTCACTTTGCGCCGTGCCCAGGATTTCGCGTCCGCGTTGGTGGGCCGGCACGGCGCCACCGTTGAAGACCCCGCTTTCTATCAGCGCACGCTGGCCGGTTGGCAGTAAGCCCGCCGGCCGCGCCGGCCGCCGCCGCGCGGCACAAAATATCGGCCCGAACCCGTATTACATTTCACGCAATCTTCCGCAAACCGTCACGCATCCGTAACCCAGCGCAGGCGTTTTAACGCCAGAATGAGCGCCGGCTCACCCACCCGCGCGGCCCGACTCGGCCGGGCTTCCGGCCGGATTGAGCCGGGCCGGGCCTCGCGCCTGTTCGTGTCTTTACTTTCCCGAGATCCTCCGACCATGTTCAGGATTCAGACCACTTTCAAGCCGGCGTTGACAACACTGGCCGCGCTGAGCTTGCTCGGCGGCGCCCAAGCCGCCACGCCGGTATTCATCAACGAAATTCACTACGACAACACCGGCACCGACAGCGGCGAAGCCGTTGAAATCGCCGGCCCGGCCGGCACGGACCTGAGCGGCTGGTCGCTGGTGCTATACAACGGCAACGGCGGCGCCAGTTACCGCACCGCGACGCTTAGCGGCGTCATCGCCGACCAATCCGGCACCGGCCATGGAACCTTGAGCTTCGGGTTTCCGAGCGACGGCATCCAAAACGGCGCGCCGGACGGCATTGCGCTGGTGGATGCCCATCAAGTCGCCGTGCAATTTTTAAGCTACGAAGGCACGTTCACGGCAAACGGCGGACCGGCCGCCGGCCTCGCCGGCACCGACATCGGCGTATCCGAATCCAGCGCCACCCCGGCGGGTTTTTCGTTACAACTGCGGGGCAGCGGTCAGGTTTACGAAGACTTCGCCTGGGCCGGCGCGTCGGACGATAACTTCGGCACCACCAACACCGGCCAGAGTTTCGCCGCCGCGCCGCCGGAACCCACCGGCGAATGCGGCGATCCCGCCACCGCGATTAGCGCGATTCAAGGCAACGGCGCCGGCAGCCCCTTGACCGGCACGATCCAGACCATCGAGGCCATCGTCACCGCAGATTTCAGCGGCGGCGCAAAACTGAACGGCTTCTTCGTCCAGCAAGCCGACCCGGAAGCCGACGCCGATCCCGCCAGCTCCGAAGGCCTGTTCATCGCCGCCTCTGCGCAAATCGCGGTCGGCGACCGGGTCCGCATCACCGGCGGCGTCGCCGAAACCTACGGCATGACCCGTCTGGAAAACGTCTCGTCGCTGCAGGTTTGCGCCGGCGGGCAAACCTTGCCGGCCGCCGTGGCTATCGAACTTCCATTCAGCGTCGAAAATTCGCAGGAAAGCCGCGAAGGCATGTTGGTAACGCTACCACAAACTTTAACCGTCACGGAAAACTACAATCTGGCCCGCTACGGCGAATTCCTGGTGTCGTCGGGCGGCCGCCTGCTGACGCCGACCCAAGTGGCCGAGCCCGGCGCGCCGGCCCAGGCCGTCGCCGCGCAAAACCTGGCCAACCAGCTACTGATCGACGATGGCGCCAACCTGCAAAATCCCGATCCGCTCATTTACCCGCAACCGGCCGGCCTAAGCGCCGCCAATACCTTACGGGTCGGAGACAGCCTGAACGGCGCTACCGGCGTGTTGGCCTATGACTTTGGCGCCTACCGTTTGCAACCTACCCAAGCGCTGGCGCTGGTCGCAGCCAATCCCCGCGAAGCGGCGCCAACGGCGGACCCGCGCGCATCGCTGAAGGTTGCCAGCTTCAACGTCTTGAACTATTTCAACGGCGATGGCAACGGCGGCGGCTTCCCGACCGCGCGCGGCGCCGATACCCCGGCCGAATTCACCAAACAACGCGCCAAAATCGTCGCGGCTTTGACTCGCCTGAACGCCGACGTGATCGGCCTGATGGAAATCGAGAACGACGGCTACGCCGCCAACAGCGCGATCGCCGATCTTGTGGCCGGCCTAAACCAGGCCGCAGGCGCCGGGACCTATGCCTTTATCGACCCCGGCGTCGCGCCGGTGGGCAGTGACGAAATCGCCGTGGGTCTGATTTACAAACCGGCCAGAGCCACGCCGGTCGGCGGCGCGGCCATTCTGACCGCGGCCTTCGATCCGGCGTTCGTCGATACCAAGAACCGGCCGACCATCGCCCAGACCTTCCGCGACAAACGCGCCAACAAATTGCTGACCGTCGCGGTCAATCATTTGAAATCCAAGGGTTCGGCTTGCGACGACATTAACGACCCGGATAGCGGCGACGGCCAAGGCAATTGCAACCTGACCCGAACCGCCGCCGCCCGAGTGCTGACTGACTGGCTGGCCAGCGACCCCACCCACGCCGGTGCCGGCAACGCGCTGATCGTCGGCGACTTGAACAGCTATGCGCGGGAAGACCCGATCAGTACCTTAAAAACCGCCGGCTATCACAATCTGCTGGAAAATCTGGTCGGCGAACACGCCGCTTACAGCTACGTGTTCGACGGGGCTTCCGGCTATCTCGACCACGCCTTGGCCAACGCCAGCCTGACGCCGCAAGTCAAGGCCGTGTCCGAATGGCACATCAACGCCGACGAGCCGAGAGCGCTGGATTACAACGAGGAGTTCAAATCGGCTGGACAGATCGCCGACTTTTACGCCGCCGACGCTTATCGCTCGTCCGACCACGACCCGTTGTTAGTGCAATTATTCGTGGCCGGCGATTTGGACAACGACGGCGATGTGGACAGCACCGACGCCGCCGCGGCCAAAGCGCAAATCGGCCAATGCGCGAACCGGCCCGGTTTCAACCGCGAAGCGGACTACGACCAAAACGGTTGTGTGTCCTACGCCGATTACCGCACCTGGTATGGCCACTACCAGCGGTATCAAACCGCCGCGACCGGCCTCTAAGCCGGCGCCGCCGGCCGGCGGCTTTTCACTTTCACTTACCGAGACTTGCCATGAAAACATTGAGCTGTATTTTAATTTTGACCGCCATCGGCTGGTGGCCGGCGGCGGAGGCCGCCACGTTGAGCCTTAGCCTGATTCCGCGGAGCGCGACCGTCACGGTCGGCGAAACCTTCGCGGCCGACGTGGTCGTTCGCGACCTGTTCGGCGATGCGGACCCGGACGAATTGCTGCTGGCCTTCGGTCTAAACTTCGGCGACCTGGACGGCGAACGCCTGGAATGGACCGGCGCCAGCGTGAATCCGGTGTTCAACGACGATTCGGCGGCCGTGGGCCTAACCGCCGCCGGTTCGGCCTTCCCCGGATTGAGCGTAAACGATACGCCGGCAACGATGACACTCGCGACGCTGTATTTTCGTGCGCTGGCGGCCGGTACTGCCGTCGTCGGCATACATGGCGATTTGGCCGATCCGAATCAAGGCCTGATTTTTTTGAACCGGGGACCGGTCGCGATTGCCGCCGATTTCAACCTGAGTGTCGTCGCGGTACCGTTACCAAGCGGTGCGCTGCTGTTCGCATCCGGAATGGCGGCGATGCTCGGCAGACGCGGACGCCGCGCCTAAAAGTTAGGCGGCGGGGAAAAAGCCGGGCCGGGGCCCGGCCAGATTCAGGATTGCTGCTTGGCGAAGCGCCCCGACCAATCGTCCGGCCGCGCCGCGAACAGTTTTTTGAATTGAGGCATGAAGCTGGCGGTGATCGGAATCGAATAAAAGCAATACATCGCCGCAGCCTCGCCGGTACTGACACCGAACAGCCATTGCGGCATGAACAGCGTCATCATCGCCATCCCGAAATGATACGAGGCGATCCGCCAGTTGTGCTTCCAGACGAAACCGCTCAGCGCCAACGCGAACAATGAGCCATGGGTCACCAAGGTGCCGAAGGCGCTGGAGATGGCATAACCGATATGATAAATGCCCATGAACAGGCAGGAGTTCATCCGGCCAATGAAATTGGGCTCCAGACCGAACAATTGCCAGTCATTCGGCAGCCGGCCGAACACCAGAAACAAGCCGCTCAAACTCGCGCCGGCGATGAAGGCTTTCTTCAACGCTGTCGGGTCGCTCGAATACGTCGCCAGGGCCGGCATGATGGCGAAGGCCTGCAGGCTGATGTGTACCGAGGACAATTCACTGAGCAGCAGATTGGTACCGTAGCCGCATTGGTCGGCGACCGGATAGGCGAAAAACTGAATGAATTCCATCAGCGAGAAATGAAAAATCGCGTAAGCGCGGGCCAACCTGACCCAAAACGCTTCGTCCTTATCGAGCACAGTCACGGTTGCCGCGGCCAAACCCGCGACGCCCAAGCCCAACGACATATCGGCGCTAAAACACATAGTGAATCCGTATCAAAAAATCAGACAAAACGGCCACGCCGGTGGCCTCCTCTCGCCGCGCGGCCCGGTAATTCCGAACTCCGGCCTGGAAACGATACACGGCCCCGGCATTTATTGCAGCTTTTTTATGGTTTTAACCGGACTATTTCCTAACGGGCTAAATCTTTCGTCAATCGGTTTTCCGCAACTCCGAGCTGTGGTATTCTTGATCAAAAATTGCGAAGCCCGTCACATTCGAGGTTCCCGGCGGATGAAAATAAAACCGAACTTATACTATTCCCTGCTGGCTATCTGGCTTGGTGCTACCAGCGCTCAGGCCGACGGCGCACGCGCGCTTCTCGCGGAACCGCCGCATCCGATTTATCACGTGGTTCGCGATCAAACCCTGGCCCAGGCCGCGGCATTGATCGCCAATCGCGGTGGCTTCGGCTTTCAGATCGCCGCCGGCCTGGAGTCCGACCGTTTGAATCGCAAGCTGGCCGCCGCCGATTGGCCGGCGGCACTGGCGCAACTGTTGGCGGATTACAACTACACGCTGGTCGGCGCGCCCGGCGCGATTCGCTCGGTGCTGGTCAGCGGCCGCCGTCAAAACGGCCTTGTGGACCCGTCATCCGCCGTCACCGCTATCGAACCGCGTAAGACCGACGATCTGCCCGAGCGTTACCGCCGTTTGAAACCCGGCTCGGCCATGCCGCTGGAGTTGCCGTTAAACCAATTGCGCCGACTGACAGCCGGCGACCGCGCGCTTCTCGATCTGCCGATCGGTCAATACCAAATCGAACACGACCGCCGCATCGACCATGCCGACGGCTCATCGACCTGGATCGGTCATCTCGCCGACGAAGGTTTGGGCTACCGGCTGAATCTGTCGCTCGGCGGGGCCGGCCTGATGGGCAATCTCTACACGCCGGACGGTGAATATTTGATCGAAAGCGCGGGCGCCGCCACCGTATTGGTGGACTTGCGCAACTCCGGCCTCCGGGCCGGCGGTTTCGACGGCGACCATATCGAACCGGCCGGCCTCGCGGCGCCGACGGAGATGGCCAAGGCCAGCGTATCGACCGAAACCCTCAGGACCAAGGCCGAATCGCTACGGGCCAGCGCCAACACGCTGAATCAAGAGGCCACCAATCTTTACGGCAACTACACCGATAACCAGCAACTGGTCGCCAATGCGCAAGCCGCGTTAACCGAGGCCAAGGCAAACACCGCCTCGGCCAAAGCCGAACTGGCCAGCCGAAAACAAACGCTGAAATCGGCGCCCAAGGACGCAACGTTGCAAGCGGAGGTCGCCGACGCCAAGGCCGCGCTGAATGCCGCCAAAGCCGCCGAAAAACAGGCCAACACCAACTTGAAGGCGGTCAAGAAATCCGAAAAATCGGCGCTGTCCGCCTACAACAAAAAGATTGCCGCCTATAAAAAAGCCAATACCAAGGCCGAAAAAGCCGAGGCGGATTACACCGCCCGGCTCAACGAGACCGGCGGGGGCAATACCGAAAATAACGGTAACAACGGCAATGGCAACAACGGCGGAGGTAACGCCGATAACAGCGTCATCGACGTGATGGTGCTCTACACCACGGTCGGCCAAAGCGCGACCTACGCCAAGCAGCGCATTCAGTATTTGGTCGATATTAGCAATCAAGCCTACCGGGACTCTGGCATCCATGCCACTCTGCGCTTGGTGCATACCGAGGCAAGCACCTACACCGAAACCAACCGCAACGACACGGCCCTGGACGATCTGGGCGCCGGTAACGGCGCGTTTGCCAACGTCGAGGCGCTACGCAACCGCTACGGCGCCGATTTAGTGGTTTTTTTCCGCCCTTTTTACCATCTGGCTTCCGGCCAGATGTGCGGCATCGCCTACCAGGGATTCTACAACGGCGGCGATGCCTTCCCGTTTTGGGCCTACGCGGTGGTCGGCGACGGCTACTCCTTGGAATCGGATAACTACTACTGCCAGACCGGCAGTTTCGCCCACGAAATCGGCCACAATCTCGGCAATGTCCACGACCGGGAATTTAGCAACTTGCAAGGCAAGTTCGACTATTCCTACGCCTGGGGCATAGACAACCTGTTCGGCACCATCATGAGTTATTACAGCCCGCAAATCCTGCTGTTCTCGTCGCCGTCCCTCAGCACGCAATGCGCGGGCGGCCCCTGCGGCTATCCGGCCGGATCGATACACTCGTCCGACCAGACCGCCACGACCAACTATACCGCGCCCTTCGTCGGCAATTACCGCCAGACTCAGGTCAGCGTACCGACGATAGAATGACATTGACGCCGCCGCACATAAACTTCATAAGTTTTTCAACAATTTATGATATAAACCGTCCCGATTGGCCGGCCCGCCGCCGACCGATCGCCGCGACCCGAAAGCGCTACCACCTCGCTAGCGCCGGCACCAGGACGAACGGAACGCGGTAACGCAGCGATGCTTCCAACCGGAACCGCGCCGCCGGGCCTGTTTCAGCCGGAAACCACGGTAGGCCCGACATCCATTCCGGATCGATAACAACAATAACCAGGGGAAAGCTCATGATCCAAATTATCGTCGTCGCAACTATCTTTTCGCTATTGCTGCTGGGTCTGTTGATTTGGGCGATCAAACGCAAGATCGCCAAACGTCGGCAGCTGGAAACCAAGCACATGGCAACGCTGGGTTCGGCAATACCACCCGGCGCGAACGCCCAAGACCCAAGCACGCCGCCCGCGGCGGAACCGACGCGGGCCGAGCCCGCGAAACCGAGCGCCGCGCCCGTCAACCTCGGCACGGTCTCCGCGGTATCCGCGCCGCGCGCCGCGAACAACCCGGCGATCCCGGAAGATTCGGTACTGCGCCGCCATTATCTGGCGATGCGTCTAGCCGAGCGCGAGCAACGGGAGAGACCTTATCCGACCGATTCGGTGCTGCGCCGACACTACGATGCCCTGCAAAAAGCGGCGCTCGGAACGCCGTCCGCGGCGGACCCGGCACCGACAGCTATCGGCAACGAGCCGGCCCGCCCCTTGCCCAAATCAGCGCAACTGCCCGAGGACTCGGTGTTGAAGCGCCATTACGCGGCACTGCTGCAAACCGAACTGGACAAACGCCTGGACGGCGGCTTTCCGGCCTGAACACCAAAGCCCCGAACCGGCTTCGGCCGGTCCGGGCCCGCCATATTCATCGACCAACGCAACATGGATACTATTTATCGGTTTTCCGCCAACACCTTGAGAGGCGCGCCATTGTCGCTCGACGCCTTCCGCGGCCAAGTGCTGTTGATCGTCAATACCGCCAGCCGTTGCGGCTTCACCCCGCAATACCAAGGCTTGCAAGCGCTTTACCGCGAATATCGCGACCGGGGCTTCGCGGTGTTGGGCTTTCCCTGCAACCAATTCGGCGCCCAAGAGCCCGGTGACAGCCGCGCGATCGGCGAATTTTGCGACACGAACTATCAAATCGACTTTCCGATGTTCGAAAAGATCGAGGTCAACGGCGAGGGTGCTCACCCCTTATACGTTTTTATCAAAGCAGGGGCGCCGGGCGTGCTCGGTTCGGAAGCGATCAAATGGAATTTCACCAAATTTCTAATCGGTCGGGATGGTTGCGTCAAACAACGCTATGCGCCACTGGCCGCTCCGGAGACGTTGCGCGGCGACATCGAAGCCTTGCTGGCGGAGCCGGTTTAACGCGACTGAAAACTCTTGACCCAATCGCCGGGCCGGACCATCGCGGCGCCGGCGTCCATTTGACCGGCGGCGGTCGCGGCACTGACATCGACAACGGTCAAAATGCCGCTGGGATCGCCCAAGCCGGTGTCGGCCCGATTCTGGGCCAGCGGATACACCATCAATTTGTCGCCGACCTTGACCTTATCCTGCGCCCCGGCGGCGATGACGACGCGACCGGCTTCGACCCGCGCCACTCGCGTCGCGAACGGATAGCAGCCGAACATTTTATGTATGTCTTCCGCTGCCTCGGTAATGATCTCGTCGATCTTATGGCCGGCCGGCGTCGCGTTGAAGCGGTCGCTACCGACCGTGTAGCCGGTCGGCAGGCTGACATCGCCGACAATGGAGTCGGTATAGCGCTGCTGAAACAATAGCGCCCCGGTAAAACCGTCGTGGATGAACACGTCGATGCCGATACTGCGCCGACCGACAAAATCGCGGACCAGCGATTTCAAATCGGCCAACACGCCGGTACCGCGCACGAACTCGGTGGATTCGAGCCGAAAGTCGCGTATCACGCCGGACAGTACAAACTGAGCGTTATTCTGACGGGCGACGTTCAAAACCATGGATTCGCCGCTGCCTTCGGCGGGCGCCAACTCCGGCGCGATGTCCGGGCGGGCGTACAGCGCGGCATTGGTCAGGTTGCGGCCGATAAAATCGCCGGTTTCCATCAAGCGATTGTTGATTTCCCGAGGAATGCCGCTGTACAAGTCCTGGCTCTCGGTACCGCTGAGCTGATCGGCGTTCATAATCGGAAATCCGGTCGCGACAATCTTTTTGCGATAGGGCGACGCGCAACGTTCGTTGTCGGACAGCATCGCCAGCACTTGCACGTGGTAGGCGCCGCCGTCCTGCCATTCGTCGACCACCTTGATGTCGCTGATGAGCATGTCGCCGCGATTGCCGCGCCGCAACCGCGCCGAAGCCGCATCGACCGCATTGTCGATCGCGGCCCGCCGAGCCGCCTCGCGATTGCCGCCGGCGATCGCGGCGCTACCCTCGGCGCTGACCTGGCGCGCGGCGTCCAAGCCCCCAGCGTGATCGCCGCGCGTCCCGGCGCCGCCGCAGCCGGCCAACAGTAATATCGACAAAACGAGGCTAAAGCCGTTACAGCGCATTCAGAAATCCGGTCGTCAGGAAATAATTCAACAGCGTACGCGCGCCGGTGTTGATTGTCCATTCACTGTCGTACATGCCGGCATCGAGCAAGACATCGTCAACGACATTGGGTTGCTTGGCAAAACCGCCGACATGATATTGGTCGCTACAGTCCCGGTTACCGCAAGCCAGATTCGCGGAAACCACGGTTGCCTCCCGGTAGCCCAGCCGGGTGAACGCCAGCTTTTGGTCCTGTTGCTGGCATAGCCCGACCTGCTCCGCGCCGCCGGCCATGCAGCGATAAAAGCGCGGCGTCAAGGTCAGGTCCAACGAGGCTTTCAGATGATCGCGGACGGTACGGTAGTCTGCCGGACGGGCTTCGCGCAAATAGCTATCGACGTAAATCCGATAGGCTTCGTCGCGCATCACTTGGGCGCCGACCGTCGAGCCGTTGGGCAACGGCTCCCGATAAAGTTGAGCCGCCAAATCACGGTAGGCGTCGAGTTTGGCATTCTGCTGGGCTTGCTGCCAGCGTTGCTTGACGTTCAGCGCGCCGCTGTCGTCGAAGCGGCTGATACCGCTGGCGCTTAGCGTTTTGGACTCGGACAGAGTGGCGGATTTGCCGGCCGGCCCGGCGCAGCCCGCCAGCCATAGCAACGGGATGATTTGCAGCAGTTTTAGGGTGTTCATAATTCCTCCTCGGGCTAGCCTAGTCATCGACTGACCGGCCGAATTCTTGAGGAGGCGGCCAATTTAAATCGGCCGCGCCGGCTCCGGGCTTAGGCGGATTTGGCCGGTACCGACCAGAGTTTTTCCAATTGATAGAACTCGCGGGCCTGGCCGGTCATCACATGCACGATCACGTCGCCAAGATCCAGCAAGACCCAATCCGAGCCTTGCTCGCCCTCGGTGCCGATCGGTTGAAGGCCGTTTTCCTTGACTTTTACGACGACGTAATCGCATAGCGACTTGGCGTGGCGCGCCGAGGTTGCCGTCGCGACGATCATGAAATCGGTGATGCTGGTCTTGTCGCGCACGTCCAACGTCGCGATATGCAGGGCCTTGCGCAGGTCCAGTTCGGTTTCGACCAATTGGGCTAATTCGGTGCTTTGCATTCAGGTTTCCGTAGGTGTCGAGCTTGCTCGATAAAGTTGATGTTGTTGAATATAGGCCAGAACGGCGTCCGGCAATAAAAATCGCGGACTCATCCCGTCGGCGACGATCCGGCGGATTTGGGTCGCGGCAATGTCCAGCAAGGTCACCGTTTGAAAAAACAGCTTGCCGGCCCCGGCTTCGCGCAACGCGTCCCGCCGCGCCGCGACACGGGCTCGCAAAAAATCGCCGCGTAGCGCGGGTTGAAAGCCCGGCCGGGTCATCACCACAATGTGAGCGTAATCGAACAGGTCCCGCCAACGGTGCCAGCCTTCCAAGCCGGCGAAGGCGTCGGCACCGACGAACAGTACCAAGCAGGACGCCGGCATCTCCGCCGCCAGCGATTGCAGGGTATCCACCATATACGACGGGCCGGACCGATCCAGTTCGCGTCTATCCACGCTCAAGCCCGGCGTGCCGGCCACCGCCAGTTCCAGCATCCGCGAGCGATGTTCCGCCGAAACCTCCGGCTCGCCGCGATGCGCCGGCACCCGGCACGGAATCATTTTCAGGTCGTCCAATTCGAACAACTCGCTCACTTCCAACGCGGTTCGCAAATGCCCGTAGTGAACCGGATTGAAGGTACCGCCGTAAACGCCGATCATTATTGGCGGATATGCCCGTCGCCCAATACGATGTATTTCAGCGAAGTCAGGCCGTGTAAGCCGACCGGTCCGCGCGCGTGCAATTTATCGGTGCTGATGCCGATTTCGGCGCCAAGGCCGTATTCGAAGCCGTCGGCGAAACGGGTCGAGGCGTTAACCATGACCGAGCTGGAATCGACTTCGCGCAAGAAACGCCGGGCCAGCGTGAAATCCTCGGTGACGATGGCTTCGGTGTGCGCCGAGCTGTAGGTGTTGATGTGGTCTATCGCCTCGTCGATGCCGGCGACGATTTTGATAGCCAGAATCGGCGCCAGGTATTCGGTGCGCCAGTCGGCTTCGCCGGCCCGAAGCGCGCCCGGAATCAATGAGCAGGTTTTCAGGCAGCCGCGCAATTCCACGCCCTTTTCGGCGTACTTTTCGGCCAGAATCGGCAATACCGCGGCGGCAACGGATTCGGCGACCAGCAGCGTTTCCATCGCATTGCAGACGCCGTAACGATGGGTTTTGGCGTTCAACGCGATCGCCACCGCCTTTTCGAGGTCGGCCTTGGCGTCGATGTAAACGTGGCAAATTCCGTCCAGATGCTTGATGACCGGAATGGTCGCCTCGGCGCTGATGCGCTCGATCAGGCTCTTACCGCCGCGCGGCACGATCACGTCGACAAATTCCTGCATCGTCACCAGCGCGCCGACCGCCGCGCGGTCGGTGGTTTCAACGACTTGCACCGCCAGCTGCGGCAAGCCGGCCTCGGCCAAGCCCTGCGCAATGCAGGCGGCGATGGCGCGATTGGAATGAATGGCTTCGGAACCGCCGCGCAAAATGCAGGCATTACCGGCTTTCAGGCACAGCGCGGCGGCATCGACGGTGACATTCGGTCTGGACTCGTAAATGATGCCGATCACGCCCAGCGGCACCCGCATTTGTCCGACCTGGATACCGGTCGGACGGTAACTGAGATTCGTGATTTCGCCGACCGGGTCGGGCAGCGCGGCGATTTGGGTCAAGCCCTCAACCATGTTTTCGATGCGCGCCGGCGTCAGATCCAACCTGTCCAACGAAGCGGCGTCCAGACCGTTGGCCCGGGCGGCTTGCAAGTCCTTGGCGTTTTCGTCGATCAGGCGCGAAGCGTTGGCTTGCAACGCTTCGGCGATTTTCAACAAGGCCAGATTCTTGCGGCCGGTATCGGCCTTGCTGATTTCGCGACCGGCCTGTCTGGCCTGCTTGCCCAATTGCTGCATGTAACGGCTTACGTCCACGATGTTACGACTCGCTGATTTTAAAAAAGCTGGCATTATAACCCAGACCCGTGCCGGGGCCGAAGCGCGGCTTGGCCCGCGCCAAACCGGACAAATTCCAACGCGACCGCCGGCCCACGTGTTACCCTTGACCCGGCGAGCCCTGTTGACACAGCCGCTCCGCCGCCGCAAGCGCCTTTTCGGCCTGCATCGCTCTTCTCGCGAAGCGTTGTGCCCGTTCGATCAGAACCTTTCCGAAGCACAACCTTACCGCATAGTGAGCTAGCCATGTCCAACCGAGTCCCACACATTCCAACGGCCATCAAAACCCGTGACACGTTATCGTCCGCCGCCAGTGGCCGCGACAATCCGCTGTGGCTGCAATTTTGGCGCGACCAACGCGACGATTTTCACCAAGTCGCGGTGAATCCATTGTTGCGCCGCTTTTGGAACGGCCAGGACTTGGCCGAGGGTAGTCGCGTATTCGTACCGTTGTGCGGCAAGAGTCTGGATTTGATCTGGTTATTGGAACAGGGCCACGAAGTGGTCGGCATCGAACTCAGCCCGGTCGCGGTCGCGGCGTTTTTCCGCGAGAACCGTCTGAAACCCAGCCGGCGAAAAATCGGCAAATTCGTGGCTTGGCGGCATGGTCGCCTGACGATACTGTGCGGCGATTTTTTTTCGCTGACCGCAACCGACCTCGGCGCCGTCGCCGCGGTTTACGACCGCGCCGCATTGACCGCGTTGCCGGAAGATGTGCGTAAACTCTATGTCGCGCATCTGGAACGCATTCTGCCCGATACCGACAAGATTTTTCTGTTGACCGCCGAGGAAGCCGAAACCGAGGAAGCGGTCGCCCCGCCACCCGAGATCGCCGCCGAAGTACGGCACCTTTTCGCCGAACATTTCGACATCGAACTGACTCACGCCGAAACCCTGACCGAAGCCGGCGAATTCGTCGATTACAAGCTGTATCGCCTCAACGCCCACCCGCATTGAACCGGTCGGCGCGCGGGCGCCACCCTGGCGTTTTGCGTCCGGGCGCGATCAGGGTATGATCCCCCCAGCAATAACCAGGGAATAGTCATCGCCAAGAATGACGGGCCGCGAGTCGGCGCTTATTGCTCAATTCCTAAAAAAATATTAAACAGGAAGGATGGGTATGACTCGATTAAGCGAAGAAGAACGTAAAAAAATCCTGGAAAGCTCGCCGGTCGGCACCTGGGCGCTGATGCTGATCGTCAGCGGCGGCATGCTGGTCGCCTGGCTACTGATGTATTACGGCGTGTTCCTGCCGCGCGGCCATATCGGTTGAGGGGGCGCCATGCATATCGATAAATTGGAACGAAATTGGGCCGGCGTGGCGCTGGGCATTGCCGGTGTATTTGTCTCGGCGATTCTCGGTTCGGCGCTGATGCACGGCATACACGCGCCGAGCAATGTCGAAACCATAGACTCAGCCAAACTGCACCTATCCAAGGAATTCGCCGAGGACCAACTCGGCGCCAGCCGCAATCCGGACGGCAGCGTTACCGTGCGCATGGTCGCCGGCCGCTACGGCTTTTTCCCGAAAACCCTCACCGTGCCGGCCGAAACGCCGATCACCTTCCGCTGGGTCAGCCTGGACGTGATCCACGGCGTCCACATGCCGATGACCAATATGAGCACGATGATCGTGCCGGGCTATGTGGCCCAGGTCAAGACCGAACTGCACCACACCGGCGACTATCCCTTGCTGTGCAACGAGTATTGCGGCATGGGCCACGCCCATATGTGGAGCAACATCAAAGTGGTAGGCAAGGCCGAGTGGGACGCGCTGGCCAAGCAAAGGGGAGCACAACGTGGATAACCTAAACGAGAAAAAACTGGCGTTGACCCATCTGTGGGTCGCGTTCGCCGCCTTCGGCTTGGCGGCGTTGATGGGGCTGTACCAAGTCGTTGAACGCAGCGGCTTCTTCGGCTTTTTGGAGTCGCGGGAAGTGTATTACGCCTCGGTCAGTACCCACGGCGTGCTGATGGGCTTTGTACTGACGACGTTTTTCATCATGGGCTTTGGTTACTACGTGGCCACCAGCACGCTGAAATTGCCAGTCTGGAACCTGAGCTTTGCTTGGAGCGGGTTCGGCGTGGCTCTGACCGGCGTGGTGCTGGCCGCGTTGCCGCTGCTGCTGGGCAAGGCCTCGGTGTTGTTTACCTTTTATCCGCCATTGATGGCCCACCCGTTGTTTTACATTGGCGCGACCTTGCTGGTGGTCGGCTCGTGGTTTTGGTGCGTGTCGATGATCGTCATGTATTCGCAATGGAAAAGAGCCAATCCCGGCCAAGCGGTACCGCTGGCGATGTTCGCCACAACAGCCAACGCGATTCTGTGGCTGTGGACCAGCGTCGGCGTCGCGGTGGAAGTGCTGTTTCAGTTGATTCCGTGGGCCCTGGGCTGGATCGACACGATAGACGCCGGGCTGGCCCGGACGCTGTTCGCCTGGACTTTGCATCCCATCGTGTATTTCTGGCTGATTCCCACCTATACCGCGTTTTACACGCTGGTTCCCAAACAGGCCGGCGGCTATTTGTTCAGCGACGAAATGGCCCGAGCCGCGTTCATTTTATTGGTGGTCTTCAGCCTGCCGATCGGCTTTCACCATTTGTACATGGACCCGGAGCAGGGCCACGGTTGGAAAATCCTGCACGCGATCGGCACCTTCGTCGTCACGTTGCCGACCTTCATCACCGGTTTCACCGTCATCGCCTCATTGGAAATCGCCGGGCGACTGAACGGCGGCAAGGGCTTGTTCGGCTGGATCGCCGCGCTGCCCTGGACCAATCCATTGGTGCTGGCGCTGATCTTGGGCTTGTTGATGCTGATCTTCGGCGGCTTCGGCGGCCTGGTCAACGCCAGCTATGCGATGAACGCGATGGTGCATAACACGGCCTGGGTCTCCGGCCATTTTCATCTGATTTTCGGCGGCACGACCATCATCATGTATTTCGGCATCGCCTATTACTTCTGGCCGGTGTTGACCGGCAAACCGCTGCATTCCCCGTCACTGGCGGTCACCCAATTGTGGACTTGGTTCGTCGGCATGATCATCATGACCACGCCGTGGCACATCCTGGGTCTGCTGGGCCAGCCGCGCCGGATCGACAGCGTCAATTACAACAACTTGCTGACGCTGTCCTGGGAGCCCTACGAAGTCACGATGATCTTCGGCGGCACCATCCTGTTGGTATCGTCCGGCATGCTGCTGTATAACCTGTATAAAACCCAGTGCGGCACCAACGCCTACCGCGGCGAAGTCGAATACGCCGAACCGATTCATCCGGTCCGGGATTTACCGGCCTATTTGAACAGTTTCGGATTATGGAACGCGGTAATCGCGGTATTCATGTTGATTGCGTTCGGTTACCCGATTTTGCAATTTTTCCTGATGGAAACCTTCGGTTCCGGCAGATGGGGGGTCTGATCATGAAAAACTTAATCCGCTTAATCGCGATATTGACACCGGCGCTGGTTTGCGCCGATCCCTCGTCGAAAGTGGCGTGGACCGCCGAGCAATTAAACTTCGTAAAATCCGGTAATTCGCAAAAAGGCCGCGAACTGGCAAAGACTTGCGCGGCCTGCCATGGCGAACAAGGTATCAGCGCGGTGCCCACCTATCCGTCGCTGGCCGGCCAGTTGCCGACTTATTTGTTCAAGCAACTGCAAGACTACCGCGACGGCAGTCGGCAAAATCCGCTGATGAACGGCATCGCCCAAGGTTTGACACCGCAAGACGCGGCCGATCTGGCAGCCTGGTTTTCAAGTCAACCGGCGGCGATTTTGTCGGCGAACGCGAAAGGCGCCTATCCGACCGCCGAAAACCTGGTCAAGCGCGGCGACAAGCAGCGCTTATTGCCGCCTTGCGAGGTTTGCCACGGCACCGACGGCAAGGGGCAAGCCCAGGATGTGCCGGCGCTGTCCGGCCAAAGCGGCGATTATCTGGCCGCCAGCTTGCGCGCCTTCAAATCCGGTGAACGCCACAACGACATCTACGCCAGAATGCGGGTGCTGGCCGAAACCTTGAGCGATCCGGAGATCGAGGCACTTGGCTTGTACTACCAGAATAGTCAACAATAGCGAGCGCAAAAACGCCCTCGCCCGCCCGACGCCCAGCGCGTCGGGCGGCATTTTCGTCTAGCTTCGGAATTCCGCCATGAACTGCGATCCCCCCACACTCGACCGCTCCGGCAAGGGCATCAATCTAGTCAGCTTCGGCACTTCGATCAAACTGTTGTTCAGTGGTTATCTGACCACGGTTGGCGCCGGTTATCTGATGGCGCTAATCCAAATCCTGTTCACCCACGGCATGGCCGACGGCAAATTCGGCCTATCGTTGGACGACATCGTCTACAGCTATTACGGCGACCGGTCCGGTTCGGTGTTGGAATCGAAGCTGAACGGGTCGATGAAGTACAACGCTCCCGACCAGGAGCGCTTCAAAATCATCCAATGGGTGCGGGACGGCGCCGAGGACGCGGAGTACAACAGCCACATCAAATCCATCGTCGAAACGCGTTGCCTGATGTGCCACAACGCCGGCAACAGCTCGCTGCCCGACTTCGCCAAGCTCGAAAATCTGAAAAAACTCGCCGCCTCTAATGAAGGCGCCACGTTTCAATCGTTGATTCGCATCTCCCACATCCATTTGTTTGGGATCAGTTTTATTTTTATGTTTGTCGGCATTATTTTCAGCTTTAGCACCGGAGTGCCTTGTAAGTACAAATATCCGGCTGTTGTGATGCCCTATTTGTTTCTGCTGATCGACATCGCGTCCTGGTGGTTGACCAAGCTGAACCCGCATTTCGCGCTGCTGGTGATTCTCGCAGGTGCCGGCCTCGGCGTGGCGTTCGCGTTCATGTGGACGGTATCGATGTACCAGATGTGGATATTGGGCGGCGTGTTAAAACGCAAGGACCGCCGCAATGCGGTCATGCGCGACTAACCCGGCGCGAGTTTATTCGGTGAGTTGTTCGGCGGTGGCAACGACTTTGGCCAGATCGTCATTCAGATTGTCCAGTACTTCCCGGCACACGGCGGGCGTCAAGCCCAATTGCTCGACCGCCTGCTCGGAACAGCTCTGATTGGCGGCATCGCCTATCCCGAGTTCGCCGAGCAAGCTGTCGTTTGCGAAAGTCAGCAAATTCAACAGGTAATTGTCGCCCCGGTAACAAGGGTTGTGGTGATGGTAGACGATGTCGGTCACCAATCGCGGCATCGACCAATCGTTCATCAGCCAGGCTCCGATTTCGGCATGATTAACGCCGAACGCGAAGTTTTCCAGGTGAAACACCACCAAGCTCGGGTTGGCGGCGATCAGACCGCTCAAATAGCCGAATTCGTCCGGGAAGCGATGTCCCAGCAAAGGGAAGCCGATGTTGTGCATCAGCGCCGCCAAAAACAAGGCTTGCGTCGACGGCCGACTCGGCTCCGGCATCGCCGCCGCCAATTTGGCCATCAACTGAGTGCTGGCCAGCGCATGCGTCCAAAACATCCGGGTGCCGATCGGCCCGTCCTTGGGCGCTTTTAACGGCGCCAATACCGCCAAACCCAAAGCCAAATCCATAACGAAATCGAAACCCAATACTCGGGTGATCGCATCGTGCACCGAGGTGATCTTGCCCCGGTAACCATACAGCGCCGAACTGGCCCAACGAATGATCTGGGCGGTCAACAAGGGATCGAGCTCGATGATTTCCGCCAACTTGGCGGCATCGGCATGCGGGTCCGAAGTCAGCTTTAAGATACGCATAGCGCTGCCGGGCAACGGCGGCAAAGCCTTGATTTGCGCCACGGTCTCCCGCATGTCGCGCGGCGGCGTGAATCCGTTGCGTTGCGGGCTGATGCTGGTTAAGGTCCAGTTGATAAGATTGGCTTCCATAACGATGTGCTCCGCGGCCTAATTCAAATTCAGACGGTTTAGTTTGCGATAAAGCGTGCGCTCGCTAATATTCATTTCGGCGGCGATCAACTTGCGGTTACCCTGATACTTGACGATCAGGCTGTTGATGAAATCGGCCTCCAATTCAGCCAAACTGCTCAAACTGGGCCGACGCTCCGGCGTGGGCGCGACGAGTTCGTCGGCCGGCGCGGCTTGGCTTAGCGGCTGCATGAAATGCACGCAAGCCTCCGAAACGACGCCGTTTTGCGACAAGCCGGCGGCGAGTTGCAGGCAATTGCGCAATTCGCGGATATTGCCCGGCCAGCCGTATTGCAGCAATTTGATTAAAGCCGGCTGGTTCAGCCGATAGGCACGGCCGTCGCGACCGCTAAGCTGCTCCAGAAAAAAATCGATCAACACCGGCAGATCCTGTTTGCGGTCGCGCAAGCGCGGCACGTCAACCGGAAACACCGATAAGCGATAGAACAAGTCCTCGCGAAATCGGCCGGCCTTAACCATTTCGGCCAGATTCCGGTGCGTGGCGCAGACGATGCGCACGTCCGACTTTAACATGGTCGTGCCGCCCACCCGGCGAAACTGCCCGCTTTCCAGGGCTCGGAGCAGCTTAGGTTGCTGCGACAGCGGTAGGTCGCCGATTTCATCGAGAAACAACGTACCGCCGTTGGCCAATTCGAACAGACCTTTTTTCGCGACGGCGGCGCCGGTAAACGCACCTTTCTCGTGGCCGAATAATTCGCTTTCGAACAAATCCTCGCCGAGTATCGTGCAGTCGACAATGACGAAATCGGCGTCGGCGCGCGGCGATTGGCGATGCACGAATTCGGCGGCCAATTCCTTGCCGGTACCGGTTTCGCCCAACAGCATCACCGGCGCCTGACTGACGGCGGCTTGCAGCAACGTGGATTTGAACCGGGTAAATGCCGCCGACTGGCCTATCATCGTCGGCCCGTTATATGCCCCGGTCGGTTTGCTGATTGGGGCCAGGGTTTCACCTAAATACAGCGTGCCGTCGGCATCCAGCAGCGGAAATCCCCGCACGTTGAACGACAGATCGGCGGGCACCGTGCCGACACCGCCGTGAACACCCGCGTAACCTTCCAAGGATTGGAACAATTGCCGATGCCGACAGCGACCGCTATCGGCGCAACAGGGCCGGCCGATCTGCTGTTGCCTATCGACGCCAAAACTCAATTCCCAAGCGCGATTCACCGCGACGATCCTTAAATCGGCATTGATGATCACGAACGGCAGATCGTGAGTCTCCAACAATGATTCGAGCGTAAAGGCGTTTTGCAGCATAAATCCCTTCAGTAGACACCGAACTGGCGGTCGTTGGCCTTGGTCGTCGGACAGTCGATGCGCTGTCGCTAGTTCGTCCGGCCGTTAGAGAATCAAGCTGTCATTTTAGCGAGAAACCGGCGATTCTGCTGGACGTGGGGAAAAATCGAATTGGCGCGGCCCACGGTCCGCAATGAATTCGAAAAAAACAGGCCGAGACACCGGCACCGCGGGCAACCGGTTCAGCGCGAACGGGGATCAAGAGAAAAATAGCTGAAAAGAATGAAGCGCCGTCTCGGCCTGCCGCGTGAAAGCGGCTGGCCGAGAGGACGCGGGGATTACATCTGCGATTGCAGGTAATTTTGAATGCCAAGTTTTTCGATCAGATCCAGCTGAGTTTCCAGCCAATCGATGTGTTCTTCCTCGCTTTCCAGAATATGCTCGAGCAATTCGCGCGAAATATAGTCGGCGACCGACTCGCAGTAGGCGATGGCTTCCTTCAACAACGGCAGTGCCAGTTGTTCCAGCTTCAGATCGCATTCCAGCATTTCCTTGGGGTTCTCGCCGATCATCAACCGCCCCAAACTTTGCAGATTGGGCAAACCTTCCAGAAACAACACTCGTTCGATCAAGCGGTCGGCGTGTTTCATTTCGTCGATCGATTCGTGATATTCCTTTTCGTTGAGTTTATGCAAACCCCAATTCTTGAACATCCGCGCGTGTAAAAAATATTGGTTGATCGCGGTCAGTTCGTTTTCCAACACTTTATTCAAATATTCGATGACTTTTTTGTCGCCTTGCATGTCGATTCTCCCGGTGATTCGTTTTAATGATTGGTCGCGGCATGAATGCCGGATGAACAGCCAGACGATGCTTTACCGAGCAATCGTTGCGAAAGTTCGCGGTTGCATTTACCGCATTCGCCGCCGACCCCGAAACAATTGGTTAATTGTTTACGCGAGGATACTCCACTGGCGATTGCCGCATCAAGCTGTCGTTCGGTAAATGCCTTGCAAACGCAGACGTACATGGCTAAGCCACCCGGCGCCGCTGTACTTGGTTGGGATCGGCGGTAATCTTGCGATAGATTTCCACCCGGTCGCCTTCCTTGACCACGGTATCGAGCTTGGCCAGTTTGCCGAAGATCCCCACCTTTTGGGTTTCCAGATCAATTTCCGGATACTGGCTCAACACGCCGGACAATTCTATCGCCTCGGCAATGGTACTGCCTTCCGGCACTTCCAGCCGCATCCAGATTTGCCGATCCGCTTGCGCGTAACAAACCCCTACGTTCATCGTTGACCTCGCTTATTCGACGACGGCGGCTTCGAGCGGCGCGGCCGGCTGGACCGGTTTTTCAACCGCCTTGCGATCAAACAACCGCTTTAAGGCGACCATGAACCCCAGCATGATAAATCCGCCCGGCGGCAATGCCATCAATAGAAAACCTTTGTATTCCGGAATCAACACGGTTTCCAGAAATTGAAAACTTTCGCCCAGCAGCACCGACGCATTCGCGAACAAGGTACCCGCCGAACTGATCTCCCGCATCGCGCCGAGCACCACCATCGCGGCGGTGAAGCCGACGCCCATCATCAGGCCGTCCCACATCGACGGCAATACCGCCTGCTTGGACGCAAAGGCCTCGGCCCTACCCAGAATGACGCAGTTGGTGACGATCAACGGAATAAACAAGCCCAGCACCTTATGCAGTTCGTGCATCCAGGCATTCAGAAACAAATCGACCAAGGTCACCAGCGCCGCGATCAACAACACGAAGATCGGAATACGAATTTCAGCCGGAATCAGATGCCGGCTGGCCGACACGGCGGCGTTGGAGGCCAGCATCACCACCATCGTCGCCAAGCCCATGCCCAGCCCGTTGGTCGCGGTACCGGTCACCGCCAGCAGCGGGCACAGCGCCAAATTCTGGGTCAATACCACGTTGTTGTCCCACAAACCGTCCTTGGCGATTTTGCGATAGGGTTCAGAAAACAATATCGAAAGATTCATGGGCACACTCCGAAACGAAAACGTTGTTTACCAGGACAAGGCTATTCAGCGGCCAGCAGTTCCGCTTGATGGGCGCGATAGAATTCCAGACCGCGCCGAATGGCTTGCACCACTTTGCGCGGCGTGATGGTCGCACCGCTAAATTGATCGAACACCCCGCCGTCCTTCTTGACCGCCCATTGTTCGACGGTCAGGTTGTCCAGCGACTTACCGTCGAACGACAAGGCCCACTTGGATTTGGTAATTTCGATTTTATCGCCGAGACCCGGCGTTTCAACGTGGGCGATGACCCGTACCCCGAGAATTTCGCCATTACGATCCACGCCCATCACCAAACTGATAGGCCCGGCGTAACCGTCCGGCGCGATCAGCTTGAAGCACACCGCGTTGACCGCGCCGGCTTTCTTGGCCAAATAAACCTGGGTTTGCGCGGCGCCTAAATTCGCATCGGCGGAGTCCAGCAACACGCTATCTTCCAACAAATTATTGTCGTGCAAATCGGCCGGCACCACCTGGGCCAAATTGGCCTGCAAGTCTTCCTGCAGGCGCAGCGCGATCACGCCTCGGGTGGCCAGATCGGCCAAGCCCAACAGTAGCGCGGCCAATAGTGCAAAACCCGCCAAGACACCGGCCTGAAACTGCAATTGCGGCCGCAAGCCTTCCAAATGCTCGGGTTCCAGCCAAACCGCCAACTTGCGTTTCAGCGTTTTGCCGGCGGAAATGGCCGCCGCCAGCGCTTCGCCGCCAGCCGCTGGTTTTTGCACGGGATTGGAACTCATCGGGAATCTCAGGAGTTGGAAATATCAAGCGGTTTGCCACTCCGGTATCGCCCGTAAATTCGGGGCCGGATATAGTGGTCGATCAACGGCGTCACGGCGTTCATTAACAAAATAGCGAAGCCGGTACCCTCGGGGTAACCGCCCCAGGAGCGAATCACAAAGATCAACAAGCCACAACCCGCGCCGAAGATGACCTGTCCTTGCGGCGTGTTCGGCGAGGTCACGTAGTCGGTGGCGATAAAGAAAGCCACCAGCATGACCGCGCCGGAATTCAAATGCACCCACGGGCTCAGGTAATGCTTGGCGTCCCACAAATGAAAGCCGGAGGACAGCAGGAAAATCGTCGCCAACAACGAAACCGGGATGTGCCACTGAATCACGCCTTGCCGCATCAGCCACAAGCCACCACCAAGTACCAACAAGGTCGAGGTTTCGCCAAGACTGCCGCGCTCCCAACCCAGCATCGCCAAAAAACCGGAGTATTCGTTCAAGATACCGGGCAATACGTGGCCTTGAGAGAATTCGGTCTTGACCATACCCAGCGTGGTCGCCCCGGTCACCGCGTCGGCATTGTTCAAGCCCGAAAAGGTGATCGCAAAACTGTCGAACACACCGGGTCCGGTGAACAATGGCGAGACGTTGGCCCAGGTTGTCATTTCAATCGGGAATGAAATCAGTAGTGCAACCCTGGCCAGCATTGCCGGATTAAACAGGTTTTGCCCCAATCCGCCGTACACGTGCTTACCCAGAACGATAGCGATACCGGCGCCGACCACGCCTATCCACCAGGGCGCCCACGGCGGCAAGGTCATCGCCACCAGCATGCCGGAAACGATCGCCGAGCCGTCCCGCAAGAAAGGTCCGGCCGCGACGCCTTTCAGCTTCAGGCAGAATGCCTCGAAGGCCAGCGCGGACAGCACCGTGACGACAAACAAATACAACGCCGGCCAACCGAATAACAACACGCCGAAACCGGCGGCCGGCGCCATCGCCAGTATCACCAGACGCATGATCTGATCGGAACGGCGGGTAGCGAGTACGTGGGGACCACTGACCGGTTTTACGCTCATACGGTTTCCTCGGCTTTCGCCTGGGCTTGTTGCGCCTGTTGGGCTTGTTGGGCGGCCAAACGGGCGGCGCGAGCTTCCTGGGCGCGTTGCGCCTCGGCTTCGGCTTCCAGCCGAATGCGCTCCATCCGCTGATTGCGTTCGTCGATCAGGCGTTTGGTTTGCTCGGATTTATGATCGGCCTGTTGGCGCTTGACCAACTCGCCGGACGCGAACTTGAAGTAATGCACCAACGGAATATTCGAAGGGCAAACATAGGAGCAACTACCGCAACTGATGCAATCCTTCAAACCCAGATCGACCGCGGCGTCGAGCTGGTTGACCTTGATGCGGCTGGCCATTTCCAGCGGCAGTAAACCCACCGGACAAGCGGTCACGCAACTCGAACAGCGTATGCAGGGTTGCACCTCGGGTTCTTCGATTTCGGCGGCCGTCAGAGCCAGAACACCGTTACAAGCCTTGACCACCGGCACTTCGGCGATCGGCAGCGCATCGCCCATCATCGGTCCGCCCATCACCAAGCGGGCCATTTTGGTTTTATCCCATCCGCAGAATGCCAACACTTCAGACATCAGGGTGCCGATCGGCACTTCGACGTTGCGCGGTTGAGCGACGGCGGCGCCAGACACGGTAACGACCCTGGAAATTAAAGGCTGCCCCAGACACACCGCCTTATATACCGCGTGAGCAGTGGCGACGTTATGAACCAAAACACCAATGTCGGCGGCACGGCCATCGGCCGGAATTTCTTGACCGGTCAGATAACGCAACATCTGCCGATCCCAGCCCATCGGGTAGCGGGTCGGGACTTGGGAGACCACGATATTCGGGTGGTCGCGACAAGCGTCGCGCATGGCTTGATACGCGGCCGGCTTGTTGTCCTCGATTCCGACCATGGCCTTGGGTGCGTCCAGGCCGCGCAACATCAAGCGAATGCCGGCGACGATTTCTTCCGCCTTCTCCTGCATCAAGCGATCGTCGCAGGTCAGGTAGGGCTCGCATTCGCCGGCGTTAATCAACAATGTGTGAATTTTGCTTTTTCGACCCAAGCTCAGTTTCACGGCCGATGGAAACACCGCGCCACCCAAGCCGACCACGCCGGCGGCGCCGACGATCGAGCAAATCGTTTCCGAATCGAGTCCGAACGGATCGTCGGGCACTTCCAGCGCCGCCCATTCATCCTTACCATCGCTTTCGATCACAACCGTTCGAATCGGCAACGCGGACGGATGCGGTGCGGGAAAATCCTTCACGTCGGCGACAATGCCCGATGTTGGTGCATGAACCGGCGCCGAAATGGTGCCTTGACTATAGGCCAGCAACTGACCCTTAAGAATTTTTTCACCGACCTTGACCACCGGTTCGGCCGGTTTGCCAACGTGCTGCTGCACCGGAATGTATAGCTTTTTCGGAATTGGAAAGCCGCTGGCGATACTCAGTCCCGACGTTTCGCTTTTATGCTCTTCGGCATGAACGCCGCCGCGTAATCTAGGATTTTCAAACCATCCAAACATAAACTTATTCCTTACGCCGCCAAAGGCTTGGGCCAGCGCCAGTTCCGCAAGGTCACTTCGACTGGATGCATTTGCAGGCATTCGGTCGGGCAAACTTCGACACATTTTTTACAGCCTATGCAAGCATCGGCAACGACGGCGTGGATTTGTTTTGGTGCGCCGACGATGGCATCGGTGGGGCAAACCTTGAAGCAGCGGGTGCAACCGGTGCAGGTCTCTTCGCTGACCCGGGCGACCATCGGCTCTTGATCTTGCGTCTGGCTCAAATCGACATCCACGCCCAACAGCTTGGCCAGTTGCTCGACCAGCGCGGTTCCGCCCGGCGGACACAAGGTCACCGGCGCGGCACCTGATACCACCGCCTCGGCGGCTGGCCGGCATCCCGGAAAACCGCATTGGCCGCACTGCGAACCCGGCATCAGCTCTTCCACCCGCTCGACCAGCGGATCCGATTCCACTTTCAAATACTTAGCGGCAATGCCCAGACTAATGCCCAAAAACAGGCCTAGAGCGGTCAAAATCACTATCGCGGATAAAACGTACATGGCTGCGCCTCTTATTTGCTGTATAGACCCGCAAATCCCATGAATGCCAGCGACATAATGCCGGCGGTGATAAACGCAATGGGGGTGCCTGAAAAAAGTGCCGGTACAGCCATCAACGCCAGGCGTTCACGGAGACCGGCAAAGAGCACCATCACCAGGGTAAAACCCAATGCCGAACCAAAGCCGAACAATAGGCTTTGGACGAAATTATATTGTTCTTGGATATTCAGCAAAGCCACGCCCAAGACCGCGCAATTGGTGGTGATCAGCGGCAGGAAAATACCCAGCACCTGATACATCACCGGACTAGTCTTATGAATAACCATCTCGGTGAACTGCACGACGGCGGCGATCACTAAAATAAAACCCAACACTCTCAAAAAACCGATGTCGAACGGTAGCAGCAAGCGGTGCTCCAACACCCAGCTCGCCGCCGAGGCCAGCGTCAGTACGAAGGTGGTCGCCAAACCCATGCCCAGTGCGGTATCCAATTTGTTGGAGACGCCCATGAACGGGCATAATCCGAGGAACTTTACCAGCACTACGTTGTTGACCAGCGCCGTGCCCAATATCAGCAATAAGTATTCGCTCATCGTTTTAAAAACCTTGTTTAGTGCTAACTGTTCAGCATCATCCGTGCCAAGCAGCCAACTCTGCGAACAGCCGCCGAATCCCGCGAAATTCATGGTGGGAGCTTCTGTAAGCTCTGTGCCAAAAAACACAGTTTCAAAACAAGCGGGCAAATAAATGTCGTAAACCTTACAATTCGCCGGGAATAAGCAACAGCAACCTAGCCTCGCCAACTTTGGCGCCCAAATTGCATGTGCTTTTAAGGAAATACCGGCCCGGAGCCGGTCGCCTTCGCCGCGCGTAGCACTGTTATTTGCTCGGCGGACAACAATCATTCATCCGGAACATACCTTGAGAGCAGTTTGCCATGACCAAATCCACCCCTGACTTCATGCTGGGCGAAATCGAGATCGACACGGCCAATCTGTTGGCACCAGGGCAAGCCGACGCCGCCCCAGCCAAGCGCGGCGGCAAGCAAACCCAAACCTTACCGTTCTCGCTATTCGTCAAAGCCGTCGAACAAGCGCCGGTTGCCATATCGATCACCGATAAAAAAGCCAATATTCTGTATATCAACGATGCCTTCACCCAAGTGACCGGCTACCACGCCGCCGAAATTCTGGGCCAGAACGAATCCAAGCTGTCCGACAAGTCCACTCCGCGGCAAATTTATTACGACCTGTGGCACACCATTTCCCGCAAGCAAGTCTGGCACGGCCAGCTGGTCAATCGGCGTAAATTGGGAGAACGCTATCTGGCTGACCTGACGATAGCACCGATGCTTGATGAGCGAGGCGCCATCAGCCACTATATAGGCATGCACAAGGACGTCACCCAGGCTCACCATGTCGAACAACAGGTTAGCAACCAAAAACAATTGATCGAATCAGTGTTGAACGCTTCTCCGGTGGCGATGGCGGTGTTGGACAGCGACAAGCGAGTGGTGTTGGACAACCAAATGTACAAAATGCTGATTAGCGAACTGGATAAGCCGGAACCGGCATTGTTTTTCCTGGACGCGTTGGAGCAAGACATGGGTGATTTGTGGAATGCCGCCACGACTCGCCAGGGTTTCACCAACCGGGAAATCCGTTACGACGGCACCGGCATTCGGGGAACCCGCTGGTTTTCCTGCTCCGGCAACTGGTTTACCGAAAACGACGTCTGCGCCGACAGCTTCTTCGCCAAGCAGTTTAAAGACTATCTATTGTTGAGCGTCAACGACATAACGCTACAACGTCGCCAACAGGAAAAACTGCAAATTCAGACTTTGCGCAATCTGTTGACCGAGGAAGAACACATTCGCAGTATCCGCGAAACCCTGTTGGGCGCGATGCACCAAATCCGCCAGCCGCTCAATCAAATACACGCGGCGATTCAGATCATGAGTCAGCGCAACGAATCGCATAACCAGCCGCTACGCGACCTGCTCAGCCAGGTTCAGGCGATGGGCGAGGAGACCTTGGCGACATTGCAACGCTGTGTGCCGGAAATCCCGGAATCGGCGGTGGTACCCGTCAATCTGAACCAGCTGCTGCACGAGGTGATGCTGCTCTACAGCACCAAATTTCTGGCCAACGGCATCGTCGTCGATTGGTTGCCCAATCCGGTTTTGCCTTCTATCCTGGGGTCGGAGAACAAACTGCGCATGTTGTTCAAACAACTGATCGACAACGCGGTCAACGCCATGAACCGCGCCAGCAGCCGCGAACGGCTGATCAAGATCAGCACCGCCAGCGACCGTGCCTGGGTGCATGTGGCGATCGACGATACCGGCCCCGGCATTCCGGCCAATCAGCGCAGCAAGGTGTTCGAACCGTTTTTCACGACTTCGCCGACGATGGGTAGCGTGCAGGCCGGCATGGGACTGGTGATGGCGAAGGAAATCGTCAACCAACACAACGGCATGATCGAAATCGATCCGGACTATCAAAACGGCTGCAGTTTCAAACTCAGTTTTCCCTGTCAAAAAAACTCAGCCATGGTGAGCATCCATGAGTGAACGATTACTACTGGTCGAATCGGAACTGGACACCCTGTATTTGGTCAGCCAACTTCTCAATAGCACCCACGATCTTAGAACCAAACTCAAGGGGATATTGGAGATACTGCACAAACGCACCGGCCTGCATTTCGGGATGATCACGCTACGCGACATCGAGGACGACAGCATGAGCATCTGCGAGATTTACGGCGAAGACATCGATCGTTCGGTCCGCTACCAACCCGGCGAAGGCTTGGTCGGCGCGATTCTGGACGAAGGCAGTACCATCGTCGTCGAGCGCATCGCCGACGAACCGCGCTTTTTAAGCCGTCTTGGCGTTTACAACCCCGACCTGCCCTTCATCGGCTCGCCGCTGGCCGTCGAACAAGGCGAAGTCGTCGGCATCCTGGCCGCCCAGCCTTGCGACGCCGGTTTTCTGGGGGAGCGTGCCCGCTTCATGGAAATGGTCGCCAATCTGATCGCCCACAGCGTCAACATGCTGCGAGTCATGGAGCGCAAGCAAAACGAACTGGCCAGCGAACGCGATTACCTCAAGCAAACGCTGGTCAAAAACTATCGCTTCGAAAACATCATCGGCCATTCCGAACCGATGCTGAAAGTGTTCGACATCATCCGCCAAGTCGCCAAGTGGCATACCACAGTGTTGATACGCGGCGAATCCGGCACCGGTAAGGAAGTGGTCGCCAGCTCGATTCATTTCAATTCGGCCTGCGCCAACGGCCCGTTTCTGAAACTGAACTGTGCGGCGCTGCCCGACACCTTGCTCGAATCCGAATTATTCGGCCATGAGAAAGGCGCGTTCAGCGGCGCGATCGGCCAACGCAAGGGCCGCTTCGAACTGGCCGACGGCGGCACCTTGTTTCTCGACGAAATCGGCGAAATCTCGGCGTCGTTCCAAGCCAAACTCTTGCGGGTATTGCAAGAGGGTGAATTCGAACGGGTTGGCGGCGTCCGCACCCTGAAAGTCAACGTCCGCATCATCGCCGCCACCAACCGCAACCTGGAACAGGAAGTGGCCGACGGCAACTTCCGTGAGGACTTGTACTACCGGCTGAACGTGATGCCGATCAATATGCCGCCGCTGCGCGAGCGCATCGAGGACATTCCGGAACTGTCGAGCTTTTTACTGAACCGGATTTCCAAGCAGCAAGGCGGCCGGCCGCTGGAAGTCAAGGAAAGCGCGATCCGCATATTGATGAAGCACGACTGGCCGGGCAATGTCCGCGAACTGGAAAACCGGCTGGAGCGCGCCGCGATTATGAGCCAGGACGGCGTCATCGATCGCGACGTGATTGCCGCGACCGGACTGGAAAGCGAAATCGGCATCGGCCGGACGCCGCAACAGATTAAGCAAATCGATCTGCACGACGAAAACATGGATGAGCGGGAAAGAGTGATTGCCGCGCTGGAGCAAAGCGGCTGGGTGCAAGCCAAGGCGGCTCGATTGTTGGATATGACGCCGAGGCAGATCGCCTATCGAATTCAAACCTTGAATATTAACGTCAAACAGCTGTGACTAACTCAGTCCCGGGGCGGATCGCCTCGGGACAAATCAAAGCAGCCCCTGCCGGAAAAGCAAACTCGCTAATCGAGCCATGGGGCGCTAAAGCTTGTCTTGCACGATCCGGTATATGGCCTCGGCCTCCTGCTCGCCTGTCGCCAACAAGGCTTGCAGTTCCGCCAGCCGGTTGTCGGCAAACGCCTTGTCCTTCAAGGCTCCGGCGTTGATTCGAACGTTCAATGCCGCGCTCTTCAAGCCGGCGTAGGCCGCCATCACCGCGACGCCGGCATCGCTAATCACCGCCAGCGCCCCCTTCTCGGCCGCGACGCGACTTAGCGCGATCGCTTGCGCGCAAGCCTTGGCGCAAGCCAACGGCACGTCGGTCGCGTCTTTCAGCACCACTTGGATTTGCTCGGCCCGATAGGCTTTTTCCGCGTCACTGGCCTTGGGCAAACCGTAACAAGCCATCAAGCGATCGAATACCTCGACATCAGCCTGAATCATCCGGGTCAATGTTTCCCGTAACGCTTCCGCCTCCGCCAACAACGCCCGCAGATCGCCATCGACTTCAACGTATTTGGGTTTGCCTATCGTCAGATTGCAAACCATAGCAACCAACGCGGCGCCTTGAGCGCCCAGCAGTGCCGCCGCGCTGCCGCCGCCCGGCGTCGCTTGCTTGCCGGCCAGTTCGTCGAGGAACAGATAGACGGGTTTATCTTTAATTTCAGTCATCGCTGTCTCTCAATTTTCGCGGCGCCATGTGGTATGGCCGCCGGCCACGTCTTCCAGAATGACACCCAAACTTTTCAAGCGATCCCGGATCGCGTCCGCTTGCGCCCAGTCTCTGTTGACCTTGGCGGCCTTGCGAGCGGCAATCAAGCTTTCTATGTCGGCTTCGGATAAACCGTCCTCGCCACTATCGCCTTTCAGAAAGCTGTCGGGGTCATCCTGCAACAATCCCAAAACGCTGGCCAAACGCTTTAACGTTGAAGCCAGTTTGGCTTTATGGTCGGTTTTGTTCAGTTCGCGCGCCAGATCGAACAGCACCGCCAAGGCCACCGGCGTATTGAAGTCGTCATCCATCGCTTGCTCAAAACGCAACCGGTAGTCGGCATCGACGTCGTCATCGCCGATTTCGACGCCGCGCAGCGCGGTATACAATCGCGTCAACGCGGCGCCTGCTTCGTCGAGCTGTTCGTCGGCATAATTCAGCGGACTGCGGTAATGGCTGGACAGGATAAAAAACCTGACAATCTCCGGCCGATACCGCTTCAAGACCTCTCGCACGGTAAAAAAATTGCCCAGGGATTTGGACATTTTCTCTTCGTTGATCCGGACGAAACCGTTATGCATCCAGTAATTGACGAAGGGCTGACCGGTGGCGCCCTCGGATTGGGCAATCTCGTTTTCGTGATGCGGAAACTGCAAATCCATGCCACCGCCGTGAATGTCAAAGTGATCGCCCAAGCAGCAGGTGGACATCGCCGAGCATTCGATATGCCAGCCGGGACGCCCCAGGCCCCACGGCGATTCCCAGGCCGGCTCGCCGGGCTTGGCCATTTTCCACAATACGAAATCCAGAGGATCGCGCTTGGCCGCATCGACATCGACCCGCTCGCCGGCATTCAAATCTTCGATATTCTTGCCGGACAATTTGCCGTAACCGTCGAATCGACTCACCGCGTAAAACACGTCGCCATTGCCGCCAACGTAGGCATACTCCTTGGCTATCAGCGTTTCTATCATCCGGATGATGTCGGCAATCGATTGGGTGGCGCGCGGTTCGATGTCCGGCGGCAATACCGCCAGGGCGCGCTCGTCCTCGTGCATCGCCGCGATAAAACGTTCGGTCAAAGCCGTAAAGGCTTCGCCGTTTTCGTTTGCGCGCTGAATGATTTTATCGTCGATATCGGTGACGTTCCGGACATACGTCAGTTGGTAACCTGCATGGCGCAAATAGCGGGCCACGGTATCGAAAACCACCATGACTCGGGCATGGCCGACGTGGCAGTAGTCGTATACCGTCATGCCGCAGACGTACATGCCGACCTTGCCGGGCTGCCTGGGAATGAATTCTTGCTTGCTGCGAGTCAGGGTGTTGTAAATTTTCAACATCGGCGGTGTTCGGTTACGGCGCAAAGACCGGGCAATCTACCAAGATTCCGGCTTCTCTTTCAAGATAAAAACACATAGAATTCGCCGCTTGCAGCGCTAACGAGGATATTCCATGCGTAACCGGTTCGCTTACCTGATGCTGTTTTTATTTTCAACCCTTTCATTTGCAACGGAAAACAAAATGTCGGACTCCCAATCCAAAGTCAAACTGACCACCACATTAGGCACCATCGTCATCCAGCTCGACACCACCAAAGCACCCGCGTCGTCGGCTAATTTCATGGCCTATGTCAACGACGGCTTTTATAACGGTACGATCTTCCATCGCGTGATACCGGGGTTCATGGCGCAAGGCGGCGGCTTCGACACTTCATTCAATCAAAAAGCCACCAAAGCCACCATCCAAAACGAAGCGAACAACGGCCTGAAAAACAAACGCGGCACGATCGCGATGGCCCGCACCAACGACCCCCATTCGGCCACGGCGCAATTCTTTATCAATTACAAAGACAACGCCTTTTTAGACCATACCAACCAAACCCCTAGCGGCTGGGGCTATGCGGTTTTCGGTGAAGTCGTCGAAGGCATGGATGTCGTCGACGCGATGGCCAAGCAACCGACCGCCAACCGCGGCATGCATCAAGACGTTCCCAAAACCGACATCGTCATCGAAAAAGCCGAAGTCGTCGAATAGCAACCGTCAGCGATGTCGCAACCCTCGCCGGAGACGCCGGAGCAGGCGTCTCTACCCCAAGATATATTGTTCATCTCCGATCTGCATTTGGCTTGGGAAAAGCCGACATTATCTAGGCACTTTCTGGAATTCTTGCAACGTCGAGCAGCGCGCGCCCAAGCCGTCTACATACTCGGCGATCTCTTCGACGCCTGGATAGGCGACGACGACAACAGCCCGCCGAATCGAACTATCAAAAAAGCATTACGAACGTTGACCGAAGCCGGAGTCCGGATTTTTTTGTTGCAAGGCAATCGGGATTTTTTGCTGGGCGAACAGTTTTGTCGGGAAACCGGCATCGCGTTGTTGGACGATTACAGCGTCATCGAATTAAACGGCACTCGCGTGTTGTTGACGCATGGCGATTTGCTCTGCACCGACGACGAGGCGTACCAAGCGTTTCGGAAAAAATCCCGTAGCCCGCGGTGGCAAAGCGACGTGCTGGGCAAACCGCTACTGCTTCGACTGTTGGCCGCGCGCTGGTACCGCCTGCGCAGTCATTTCCATAAGCGGGGCAAATCCGATGAGATTATGGATGTCAATCCGCAAACCGTCGCGGAAACCATGCGCCGCCATGGCTGCGACATTTTGATACACGGCCACACCCATCGGCCTAACCTGCACGAATTTCTGCTGGACGGCCGTGGCGCCAAACGTTACGTACTGGCGGATTGGACCGTGGACGGTGCCAGCGCACTACACTGGGACGGTTCTTCGTTTCAGTGGGAAAGGCTGTATCCATAAAAAAACCGGTAACACTGAACCGGGCTGTCACTGTTTCCCGATCACGGCGCTACCGGCTCCACTATCTCCACCCAAGTAGACCGGCTCATGCCCGCCGAGTTCCGCTGTTTCGGCAAAAAAACCACGGCGACTCCGCGCGTCTTAAGTCCCAAGACCATGCGCCTGAGCGCGCGGTATCCCGACCTCAACATCCTGGAATCGAACCGCCAACGAATTTGCGCCGCTCCCCCCGGCAGGGTGTTAGTATTGACCGCAAGATAGGCTAGACTTTAGGTATGGCTTCGTATCAACCGCCCTCAACAATTCTTCATGATTAACTTAGCGGCCTATTTGCTGGGAAGTGTGTTAACGATTGCCGCCAACGGCAACGCGTTTGCCAACGACAACAAGCTCCCGGACACCATTGCTCTGATCAAGCCAGGCGTGGTTGCGGTAGGCACTTACATGCCCACCCGCAATCCCAGGGCCCTGTTTCTAGCGACCGGCTTTGCGATCGGCAACGGCGACCGGATCGTTACCAATGCCCATGTACTCGAAAAAAAACTGGACGGCGCCCGCTTGGAACGCTTCGCGGTGTTCTATCTGCAAGACCAAAAAGAACACATGTTGATCGCGGATATTGGCGGCGTGGACGGAGAACATGATTTGGCGATGCTGACCCTCGAAGGCGGCAAGTTACCGCCACTGGAAATCGGCGATTCGCAAAAGGTTCGAGAAGGCGAGCAATTTGCTTTTACCGGCTATCCGATCGGCATGGTCTTGGGCTTATACCCGGTAACCCACCACACCATCGTGTCCGCGATCTCGCCAAACGCCATACCGGCTATTGCCACCAATCAATTGAATGTCAACATGCTGAGAAAGCTGCAAACGCCCTACAACGTGTTCCAGCTTGACGCAACCGCCTATCCGGGCAACAGCGGCAGTCCGCTGTACGACCCCGACTCGGGCAAGGTCATCGGCATCATCAACAAGGTATTCGTGCAAGGTAGCAAGGAAAACGCCATTACCAACCCCAGCGGCATTACTTACGCCATTCCAGCCGAATACATCCGAGCGCTGGCCGGCCAAACAACCTCTGTCCAATAACTCTTTCAGGATCGTCATTCGCAACCAATATGATTCGAATCTTTCGACACTATATTTCAACGGCGTATTTGTGGCTGTTAGTCCTGGAATGGCTGGTCTTTTTTCTGGCGATGTATTGTGGCGCGACAGTCCGTTTTCTCTATACAGCCTCCTGGTATACCGCCAACGAATTAGCCGCCGCCGCGTTGATGTACTCCATGGTATTCACCGCCGCGTGCTCGGCACTGGGGCTATACCGAAAAACCCTCGATAAGGAGGAATACAACATCCTGCAGCGCATTAGTTTTGCGTTCGCTATCGCGGTTTTCATGCTGGCGTTTATCTATTACGTGATTCCAGACCTGATGCTGGCACGTAGCGTATTGATTTCCGCGCTAATTTTTTCCTACGCCGGGCTACTAATGACCCGCCACCTGTTTTATCGTTTCGTGAACTTGGAAAAGCTCAAGCGCCGGGTACTGGTCATCGGTTGCGGCCAGCGGGCCGGGGAATTGAGCGTCGTCAATTCCAGCTACATTTATCGGGGCTTCGAAATTGTCGGTTATGTCACTCTCGAAGACGAACCCATCAATGTGCCGCACGCCATCGCACTTAACGAAAAATTGCGCTTGAACGACATTGTCGAAGCCGCCGATGTCGATGAAATTGTCATCGCGGTGGACGATAGGCGTAAAAAACTTCCCGTTGACGAACTGCTGGATGTCAAGATGTCGGGCGTTCAAATCATGGACTTACAAACCTTTTACGAGCGCGAACAACGTTTGGTGTATCTGGAAACGTTAAGCCCGAGTTGGCTGGTATTCTCCGACGGTTTCGTCAACGATGGCACCCGCCCCATCGTCAAACGTACCTTCGACGTGATTGCCAGCTTGCTATTACTATCCGTCAGTTGGTGGATCATGGTGCTGACCATGATGGCGATCTACATCGAAAGCGGCTTTGGCGCGCCGGTATTTTATAAGCAGCGGCGGGTAGGGTATCGTAGCGAGGTATTTAACGTCATTAAATTCCGCAGCATGCGAGTGGATGCCGAAAAAAACGGCGCTCAATGGGCCGCGCAAACCGACGACCGGGTCACCAAGGTCGGTAAATTCATCCGCAAATATCGGATAGACGAGCTTCCACAATTGCTGAACGTGTTGAAAGGCGACATGAGTTTTGTCGGCCCAAGACCCGAACGCCCCGAATTTGTCCAAGGTTTTGAAGAACGCATCCCGTATTATAAGGAAAGACACCGAGTAAAACCCGGTATCACCGGCTGGGCGCAATTGTGTTATCCCTACGGCGCCAGCGAGTACGATACCCTGCAGAAATTGCAATATGACTTATATTACGTAAAAAATTACAGTCTGTTTTTAGATTTGACCATCATGATGAGCACCGTCGAGGTCATTTTGTGGGGCAAGGGAGCCAGATAGTTTTTCCGAGCACAATGCCCCTGGCCAGTTAGCGCGAAATTAAGAACCCATTCCTGGAATTATTATGGCAAGCTGCGTGAAATGTTTAATCTCCGATGCGGTACCCGGAGTCGTACTCGGCAAAAATGGGGTTTGCAACCTGTGCGAAAACTATAAGCCCGAAGACAGCCAAATCTTGGATAGGCAACGCGCCGAACGTGAAGCCGATCTGGAAAAAGCCCTGCGCGACTGCAGGAATCAAGCGGAATACGATTGCCTCGTGCCGCTCAGCGGCGGTAAGGACAGTATTTATCTGCTGTATAAATTAAAAGTTGAATATGGCCTTAAGGTTCTGGCCTTCACTACCGACATCAATATTCCGCCGTTAGCCTGGGACAATATTCGTCGTGCGTTGAATAAGCTGGACATCGACCATGTCGTTTACCGGCCGTCCGAGCAGTTTTACCAAAAGCTCTTCAAGTATTTGCTGAAAAATCAGGAACCGCGCGGCGCGGTATACACCGTATCTTACGTCTACGCCCCGCTATTTGAAGGCGATGCCATTAAGTTGGCCCTAGAAAAAAATATTCCACTGATTCTAGCCGGATATTCACCCGGCCAACCCGAACCAGAAAGAATGCTTTACGAGTTTTCCAGGGATTTGATTGCCAAAGTCGATTGGACTCCGCCCGCACTCAAATCCAGCACGGAATTCGACGAACAAGAGCTTTCCCGATTTTTCAATCCCCAGAACTATCCCGCTGGCACCGTATTTCCCAGATACTTAGCACCCTACCACGCCTGGCCTTACAACCAAGAACAGATCATGCAAAAAGTCGTGCAACTGGGCTTGGTAAAATCAGGAAGACACGCCAGTCCGATATTCAGTAATTACCCTATCAACTGGTTATTGATGTATTCCGACTTAAAGCATTTCGGTTACAACCCCTATTTGCCGGAGTTTTCCGCGCTGATTCGCGAAGGAAAAGCCAATCTAAACCAATGGCGCATACTCGTGCCGATAGTCGATTTTATGCTTAAAAACAAAGTGCTATTAGGCAAAGAGGTGACAAGAAGCCTACAATGGCTTGCCTTATCAGAAAGTGAGTTGGCCGTGAACCAACGCCCAGGCGCTTATGACCCACCAATGATTGCAACAAGGAGTTTGCAAAATGCAACGAGCAACTCTCCCTGAACTGTTAGCCGCCAGAGTCCGCCAGACTCCGAACGCTAACGCTCATTGGTCGCTCGACATTCACGGCCAATGGATACCGACCAACGTCAGCCAATTCTATTTACAGACTGTCGATTTAGCTTGGCAACTTAAGGCTCTCGGCATTGAAAAAGGGCACACCGTCATTGTTTTGGCGACAAGCTCAAGCCAATGGGAAATAACGCATCACGCTGTTCTGATGCTTGGCGGCGTTATTGTCGGAATCGATCCGGAAGAAACCGCGGAACACCTCGAAACCATATCCAATCTGGTCGGAATCGATGCAATGATTGTCGATCGAGTTGGACGCTTGGAGAAATTCGGCGACCATCTCATCAATCGAGTAACCACCCTGATTTCGCTCGAAGATGCCGGCGAATTCGGAAAGAGTAAGCTTCATTCGGTGGGCATTCGCGACCAGATAGACGAAAAACTTACCCCCTCTGCCTTACCAACGACGGTATTCCCTAACGATGTTGCCACGATCATTTTCACCTCTGGCACCACTGGCACCCCGAAAGGCATAGCATACAGACACGAACAGATCGTCACCGCTATTCAAGCCATATTGGACACCTTTCCTGAAATTGGGCAAGCCCCCTGCCATTTGGTCTGTTGGTTGCCGTTATCGAATCTGTTTCAACGCATTGTAAACTTATGCGCGCTCGCGGGAGGCTCGGAAATATTTTTCGTAACTCAGCCACAAAAAATCATTGAATACCTACCCCAAATCAACCCGCATGTCTTTATTGCTGTCCCGCGCTTTTACGAAAAACTCTACCAAGAAGTGGAGAACAAATTAAATAGGCAACCAAAACCTATCTATCACCTCCTCAGTTTTTGTCTGTCGGCGGGGGAAAACGATTCGCGGATCGGACACCTGTTTCGTTTTATCAATCGCCGCCTATTCAAATCGTTTACATCCTTGTTCGGATGCAATATCCGATATTTGATTAGTGGTTCCGCTCCGATACCAATCTGGCTGTTAAAACGCTTCTACTCGACAGGCCTGTTGATTCTGGAATCCTACGGTCTCAGCGAAAACGTTGTTCCTATTGCCGCGAACCGCGGCAAAGACTACCGATTCGGGACAGTCGGAAAACCGCTAAGTCCAAATCGGGTCAGACTTGCTGAAGACGGCGAACTGCTCGTCAAAGGCAGCGGCGTTTTTGGTGGCTACATCGCGGAACAGCAAGAAGACCGCCGACTAACCACAGACGGCTATTTGGCGAGCGGGGATTATGCCGAAATCGACGAATACGGTTACATTCGCCTGACTGGGCGAAAATCCGACGTGTTTAAGACCTCAACCGGCCGCAAAATCGCTCCCGTCGAAATTGAAGACTTGTTAAAAAGCCATAGTAAAATTGAGCACGCGGTGGTATTCGGCGCAAACCGCAAGTTTTTAACAACCTTGGTAACCTTGGGGGCCAAGCGACCGGAAGGCGACACCGACATAATCGACTACACCAGAAAATTAGCGAAGACGCTCGCCGAAACCGCAGCGGAATTACCCAATTACAAACGCCCGGTCGGTGCTGTGTTAAGCTTTTCCTCACTATCCGTCGAAAGAAATGAACTGACACGCAATTTCAAGTTGCTGCGGCGGAATATTCAACAAGATTACGGAGCTTGGATCGACCAACTTTACGATGCATTAGACAATGCGGATTCAATTATTCACCAGCAACCCCTGTTGATTGAACCCAATATCGTATTGCTGAAGTTACCGGCCTGACCAATCCTGTTGCGGATCATCCAATTGCACTTGAGGAATAACGATGAAATCCAATTATTTCGTCACCGGCGCGACCGGCGCTATCGGCAGCATGCTGGTACCGCTGTTGCTGGACGAACCAGAAACCCGAATTTGGTTGTTAATCCGCGCGAAATCACCCGAGCACCTGCGGCAACGCCTAGAGGAACTGATTGAATTCTGGGAACTGGATGCCACTAAAGCCGACGACTCACGCCAACGTATTACCTTACTACAAGGCGACACCGATCAGCCGCGCTTTGGTCTATCCGAGCAAGCCTATGGCGAAATCGTTAAATCATGCACGCATATTATCCATAGTGCTGGCGTCGTACGGATGAATCTACCACTGGATACAGCTCGCAAACACGCATTGGGCGCCGTAAAAAACATTGTCGAACTGGCTCGCGCCTGCCAAGCGGTGGGGGTGCTGCGGAAAGTGGAATACGTCAGTACAGTCGGCGTTGCCGGAAAAATGTCAGGCTTGGTGCCGGAAGCTTGGATATTAGAACCTCGGCAATTCCACAACACTTACGAGCAATCCAAAGCCGAAGCAGAAGATTATTTGCGCGAGCAAATCGAACTGTACCAGCTACCGGTGACCGTTCATCGCCCAAGCATGGTTGTTGGTCATTCTAAAACTGGAAAGATCATTCATTTTCAAGTTTTTTATTACATTTGTGACTTCCTGTCAGGAAAGCTAACATTTGGTCTATTACCCCGGCTAGGCCAGGTGAAACTAGACATAATTCCCGTAAATTACGTTACAAAATGGATAAAAGCCAGTTCACAGCGACAAGACAATATAGGAAGAATCCACAACATTTGCTCTGGGAGCAGAGATTCAATTAAGTTAACTCACCTACAGAGAACTATTCGTAAGCTATTAATTGAAAGAAACTTAACATCTCCACTACTCATTCATCTACC
>NZ_JBYMAP010000006.1:0-39726 GCF_057766305.1 Methylomonas sp. BG-2
GGCGATTCGCGGTAGATTGAATCCAGTCCGTCAACAATCGATTGCCATTCGGCCACACCAGATTAACCGAAAATACCAAGTGGCTCGGGGATATTCAAAGCGGTGTTGGTTTGTCATTTATTGTGGAGTCCTTTTCTCGATCGATGTGGTTCGCGCCTCACCGCATCCTGCCGGGCTGAAGGTAAAAATCAGCTAATTTGAGCCATTGAGTATGAGCCAACTAATGGCATCAAACCGGCTGTATTCAGTCAATGATTTGGCTTGTCTGAAAGTCCAGATGTAGATGTAGGATACGCATCGCGTACCAATAGAAGGTCATCATGGTAGCGAAAGACAGAAGGTACGCGATGCACACGGTAATCGCTACAACCCGGGTGTTATTATGGGCTCCCTCGATAAACATTTGAAACCTTTCCAATGATTGCAATTCTTGAAGCCAGACGCGATGGCTTATGGTCCAGGGCGCATTGGCTGAATAACCTGTTGGCCGGCGTGATCGTCGGTGTAGTGGCGCTGCCTCTAGCCATGGCCTTTGCGATAGCCTCCGGCGCCAAACCCGAGCAGGGACTATACACGGCCATCGTGGCCGGTGGACTGACATCATTGTTTGGCGGCAGCCGAGTGCAGATCGCAGGGCCAACCGGAGCCTTTATCGTGATTCTAGCCGGCATTACCGACAAATACGGCATCGGCGGCTTGCAGATAGCCACCCTGATGGCCGGCATCATATTGTTGCTTATGGGACTTACCAAGTTGGGTGGCGTCATCAAATACATCCCCGATCCGGTCATCGTCGGCTTTACCAGTGGCATTGGGGTCATCATTTTTGTTGGCCAATGGAAAGACTTTTTTGGCCTGAGCCCCGCAGCCGGTGCCGCGCATTTTCATGAAAAATTTTGGGCGCTGGCACAGGCATTTCCTGCGCTGCATGTTGAAACCACCTTACTTGGTGGCTTGACCTTGGCTGTATTGTTGTTGTCCGGCCGGATTCTGAAACGCATTCCCGCCCCGCTGGTCGCCATGCTGATTGCCACCTGCGTGCAGTGGCAATTCCAATGGGACGGCGTAGCGACGATTGGCAGCGCGTTTGGCGGCATTCCGCAGAAGTTGCCGCAATTCCAGCTGCCGGCAATGTCGGTACCCGAGGCGCTGCAGTTAATCGGGCCGGCTTTTACGATTGCCTTGCTGGGCGCGATTGAGTCGTTGCTGTCCGCCGTGGTCGCCGACAGCATGGCCGGCACTAAACATGACGCCAATCAGGAATTGATCGGTCAAGGGATTGCGAACATATGCTCCCCGCTGTTCGGCGGCTTTGCCTCTACCGGTGCAATTGCCCGCACGGCGACCAATGTGCGCAATGGCGGCAACAGTCCACTGGCGGGGATTGTGCATACCTTGACCTTGATCGGCATCGTCATGTTGCTGGCACCTTATGCGTCGTTGATTCCGCTGAGCGCGTTAGCCGCCATCTTGTTTGTCGTGGCCTACAACATGAGCGAGTTGCACCGTTTCGGGCACATGCTCAGAACGGCGCCGAAATCGGATGTGGCGGTGCTGCTGATAACCTTTTTACTCACCGTATTCGGGGATTTGGTCATCGCCGTCAATATCGGCGTGATGCTGGCGTCACTGCTATTCATGAAACGCATGTCGGAAGCCGTGGGCATAGAGCAGCAAGCACACGACGCCGTCATGGAAGAACTCGATGACGATGATTTCACGCTGCCAGCCCATGCCGCGGTTTTTGCCATGGAAGGGCCTTTCTTTTTTGGGGCGGCGGCAAGACTGGAGTCTGCACTGGAAATGATTCACGGCCATACCGAAATTCTGGTCTTGCGCCTGGAAAAAGTGCCTTTCATCGACGCAACCGGCCTGCAATCACTTTGGGATTTGCTGGATAACTGCAAACGGCACAAAACCCGACTAATCCTGTGCGGCGCAAGACCGAATGTCTTCGAAAAACTGCGCCGTGCAGGCCTGGTTGGTCAAGTCGGCAAGCTAAGTATGGTGGACCGAATACAACAGATTGCTATGGATATGGTTAAAAAATAACTCCCTGCTTATCCCTCAACCCAGAGGGGGCTATCTTAAAAGGTAAACCCGCATCTTCGTGCACTGGAATAAGTTTAGGATGGGGGCATATGAATCAGATATTTGCATTATTAGCTCCATCACGCCGCGAAAAGAGAAGGGCTTTTCGAGATCCCCTATTAGGGTTTCTTTGTATCAAACGAATGTCCGTTGTTTGCTTTTAACCAGACTATCTAACAACCGCTGAAATTCATGGAAACGGAGCGAACGCGGAGTGATGAATTTTAGTCCCCGATAGGCGTAGCGCCGGGCGGGTTTTCGCAGAAAACCTGCAAGGCTTGGCGACACGCCGTTAAGTCATGCGAGAGCCAATGTTTCGACCCCTGGTTGGGTCGAAACGAGGTGACGCGGACGCATCGGGGCCGCCGAAGGCAATCACCGTGACGGTGGGGTCCTGATTTTCGTTCCATGGATGGGCGAAAATCTTTACGGACGGAAGCCGTCACTCGCCGGTTTTATCAAAGGCGGCTTAGGGTCGTAAGCCGCCCGCTAAATTTCCTAAACGCAATGAGCCGCAAGCTTAGTGCATGGAAAAAGAGCTGTGCGATTCCTTTAGCGGCTATTCTATGCTTTTTTCAATTTATAGACTATCCTTTCGGTCGTTCAAGGATCGCTCGCCTCTGTTGTGCCGCTAATCGCGCTGTTTAAGCAAGCGCCGTGGTTCGCGGGGCGATACGCATGACAAAGCGGCTGACGGTAACCGTCTAGGGTTGCCCGGCACGGAACCATTTTTACGCGTGTTGCAAACGTTGGGGGAAAACCGCTGCAAGCCATGGCTGGCAAGGCTTTCGGCGATTCGAGTTTCACGGAGCCGAGGAAACACGACACGGAACGCTGGAAACACGGCACGGAGTCGCGGAAGCACGACACGGAACGCTGGAAACATGGCACGGAGCCGCGGAAGCACGCGTTTCCATTATAAAAACACGGCACGGAAAGGCCGATACCCTCGCTGCGGGCGTTGCCGGTGGCGAAACTGGAGTAGGTGGATCGTTTAAAACTGTTCATCGAGGAGCATAACATGCCCAAATCCACGTTTATCCCGAATTCCGATCACGATTTTCTGGCCTGGTTCGACCATTTTCTGGCCAATCTGAAACCTGAGCACGGCGTGTCCGAGGCCGACTTTGCGGCGCTGACGGCGGCAAACGCCGATTTTCACGATAAGTCGCGGCTGGCCGGCAACGCCTCCGCGCTCGCCAGACAAGCGACCGCCGACAAAAGCGACAGTCGTCAGGTCTCCGAAAGCCTGATTCGGGCCGAGGCAAGGCGCATCAAGGCGCGCTCCAATTACACCGACGGTATCGGTGCGTAATTGGGTATCGAGGGAAGCAGTCGGGCCGGCGACTTATCGGCGGCCAGCCCCAAATTGAGTGGCAACGATCAAACCGGCGGCGTAGTGGCGTTAAGCTTTCTAAAATACCGCAGCGACGGGGTGAATATTTATTGCCAGCGTGACGCCGACGCCGACTGGGTACTGCTGGGCCGCGCCACCATCTCGCCCTTCGTCGATCGCCGGCCGCTGTTGAATCCCGGTAAACCGGAGCTGCGCCGCTACACCGCCGTGTTCATGTCCAAGGACAAGGAGATCGGCCAGTACAGCCAGGAATTGGTGGTCAATTGCGCGCCGTGAGTCCAGGGGCGATGGATTGTTATTACCCCGACCCTGTTTATGACTGGCATGCCGTTCGGGTACAGCCTGTCCAAATCCTGTGTGAAACGCCCTTCGACAAGGCTCTCCCGAGCGTGGCCGAAGGGCTCGGGGCGAATCGGTATTTTGGGCCGGGTCAATTCCGGCCCTATTTGGCACTGGTATTCCGTGCGAGCTGAACATGTCTAAGCCTGAACTAGAGCATGCTTTGACAAATTCAGAGAAGAATGGGGTTTAGCGGCTGGGTTAATAAGCGGGATTTATTTGTCGCCGGCACCCGGTTCGGGCCTATCGAAACTCTTAACGGTGGAGCCTTCGATAGGCTTTCCCGATTGAGGTCTAACGCCTCGGGGCGGAGCTATATGTCAGTGGCGGGGTTTGTTAAATCAGCCGAGTCTCAAAACAAATCAATCTGTTATCCGCTGTTTTTTGTGTTGGATTTCGCATTGTTGGCATTGGCGCTTGATACGTAAAGGTAAAGCAAAATCCCGGCCAGCATTAACGATGATTTACTTTTCAACGCACTAGAATGGTGGAGACGCGTGTTACAATCGCCGCCATTTATACATCTTGGTTGAGTGCGTGAAGAGAAATCCGCTATTTCAAATACTGTTGCTGAGTGCCTTGGCCGGCAAAATGGCCCACGCCAGCAGCTTTGTAGTTGATGACATCCAGGTCAAGGGATTGCAACGGATTTCGGCGGGTACGGTGTACAACTATCTGCCGGTTTCGGTCGGCGAGACCTTCACCGACGAAAAACAAGCCTCGGCGATCCGCTCCTTGTTCAACACCGGTTTTTTCAAGGACATCACGCTGGAGCGCGACGGCAACACCTTGATCGTGACCGTGGTTGAACGGCCGTCGGTCGCCAAAATCGTCATCGAGGGTAACAAGGACATCAAGAAGGAAGACCTGACCGAAGCGTTGAAGAAAATCGGCTTGGCGGAAGGCAAGGTTTACAACAAGCAGGTGCTGGACAAGGTGGAGCAGGAAATGCGCCGCCAGTATTTCAGCCACGGTAAATACGGCTTGAAAATCAAGACCGAGGTGACCGAATTGACCCGCAACCGGGTCGGCATTCGCATCGATATTTCCGAGGGCAGGGTTGCCAAGATCAAGCAGATCAATATCGTCGGCAACAAGACTTTCGCCAGCGACTTGCTGCGCAAGGAATTCGAACTCAGCACCACCAATTTTCTGTCCTTTTATTCCAAGGACGACCAGTACTCCAAGCAGAAATTGTCGGCCGATTTAGAGAAACTGCGTTCGTATTATCTGGATCGCGGTTATATCAATTTTTCGATCGAATCGACCCAGGTCGACATTACCGCCGACAAAAAAGAAATTTACATCACGATCAACGTCAAGGAAGGCGACGTTTACATGTTGGACAAGGTCAAGTTGTCCGGCGAGTTGATCGTGCCGCCCGAGGATTTGATCAAATTGGTCAGGGTCGGACCAGGTGAAATCTTCTCGCGCAAGAACGCCACCGAAACCTCGAAGGCGATTTCCGACCGTTTGGGCGACGAGGGTTACACCTTCGCCAACGTCAACATGGTGCCGGAGATCAACGAGCAGTCCAAGACGGTGGCGATGACCTTCTTCGTCGATCCGGGTAAACGGGTTTACGTCAGACGGATTAACGTTAAGGGCAACACCAAGACCCGCGACGAAGTGATCCGCCGCGAGGCGCGGCAAATGGAGTCCAGTTGGGCGGCCAGCAGCAAGATCGAACGCAGCAAGACTCGTCTGGACCGCTTAGGCTATTTCGAGGAAGTCGGCGTCGAGACGCCGCCGGTCGCCGGCGTGGCCGACCAGATCGATGTCAATTACACCGTCAAGGAAAAAGCTTCCGGTAACTTGCAGGCCGGTATCGGTTACTCGCAGGTGCAGGGGATTATCTTCAACGCCAACGTATCGCAGGACAACATTTTCGGTACCGGTAAGCGGCTGGATTTCGCGTTTAACAACAGCAGTATCCTGACGCGCTACAACCTGGGCTTTACAGATCCTTACTACACGCTGGACGGGGTGTCGCTGGGTTACAATTTGGGCTATACCTCGCGTAACGCCTATGCAGCCAACTTGGCCGCGTATAACACGACGATCACCAATGCCGGCGTCAATTTCGGCATTCCGCTGAACGAATTCGACCGGGTGGGTTTCGACCTGGAACTGAAACGCACCGAAATCGAGAATACCGCGTATTCGTCCGATACCATTCTAAAGTTTCTCGGCTTCACCAAATACACCAGCGGCCAAATTCGTTCGAAAAGCTTTACCAGTTTGTCGACTTCGGCCGGTTGGACTCACGACACGCTGGATCGCGCCACGTTCGCGCACAGCGGCGGCCAGCAGCGGATTTCGGCATTGGCGACGATACCGGGCAGCGATCTGGAGTATTACAAGGTCGGTTACAAGCATCAACATTACTTTCCGTTGTCCAACGATTTCACGTTCCGCATACTGGGCGAGGTGGCTCATGGCGGCGGTTACGGCAGCACCGACGGTTTGCCGTTCTTCGAAAACTATTTCGCCGGCGGTACCGGCGACGTCCGCGGCTTCATGCAGAACACGCTGGGTGTGATCGATGCGACCACGCTTAACAAGAATGCCTATACCAATCGTCCGATCGGCGGCGCGACCAAGTTGATCGGCAAGGCCGAATTGTTTTTCCCGATTCCATTTTTGAGCGACGTCAAGTCGGTGCGGATCGGCTCGTTCGTCGATGCCGGTACCTTGTCGCCCGGCTTGAGCACCGGCGATTTGCGCAAATATTTCCGCTATTCGGTGGGATTATCCGGGGAATGGCTGTCGCCGTTCGGGGCGTTGGCGGTCAGCGTGGCTCAGCCGCTCAATTCCGAGTCTGGGGATAGAACTCAGGCCTTCCAGTTCACTTTCGGCTCGGGATTTTAGTTTAGTTCAAGGCAGTTTTCCCCTATAATCGGGCTTGCGTTCTGTCTTAACACAATTTAACCGGAGATGGTTATTACCATGAAAAAATGTATTGCTTTATTCTTAACGCTGATGGCATTTGCTGGCGTTAGTCACGCGGAACTGAAGATCGGTTTCGTCAACGTGGCAAAAGTATTGGAGAAAGCCCCGCAGGCAGCGAAAGCAAAAACGCGTTTGGAAACCGAATTTTCGCCTCGGGATAAAGCCCTGGTTTCTCAGCAAAAAGAAATCAAAACCCTGGAAGACAAACTCGGCAGGGATTCCGCAGTGATGGGGGAAGAAGAACGCCACCGTTTGGAAAAAGACATTCTGGACAAAAAACGCGATGCGGCCAGAGCTCAACAAGAGTTTAGCGAAGACTTCAACATGCGCCGCAACGAAGAATTGGGTAACCTGCAAAAACGTATCGTTGAAGCAGTAAGAGCGTTAGCCAAGGAAGAGTCGTTCGACCTGCTGCTGACCGACGGCGTCATTTACGCCAACGATCAAATCGACGTGACCGCGCGGGTTCAACAAAAGCTCGAAACACTGTCGCAATAATTTGCGAGCGTTTCCGCCGGAAACGCCGACTTCAAAGCGAGGGAGACGGCCCGCCGGCTGGCTCCCTTTTTCGTTTATCTCCACCCACTTCGGACCGTCATGACAGGTACGCTAGACATACTGCAAATTCAGGCACTGCTCCCGCACCGTTATCCCTTTTTGTTGGTCGATCGAGTGATCGAATGGGAACCCGGCGTAAAACTGGTGGGTATTAAAAACGTCAGTTTCAACGAGCCGTTTTTCCAGGGCCATTTCCCGGCTCAACCTATCATGCCCGGCGTGCTGATTTTGGAGGCGCTGGCGCAAGCGACCGCGCTGCTGACCGCGAAAAGTGACGATAAACTGGGGCAGGGCAACACGACCTTCTTTTTGGCCGGGATCGACAATGCCCGATTCAAAAAGCAAGTCGTGCCCGGCGATCAGCTGCGTCTGGAAGTGACTTATCTGAAGCACAAACGCCATCTGTGGTCTTTCGACTGCCGCGCCGAAGTGGATGGCGAACTGGCGGCCGGCGCGCAAATCATGTGCGCGGTCGCGACGAGTTAGGCCATGATAGACTCCAGAGCGGTAGTCCATCCCAAGGCCGAATTGGCGGAAGACGTTTCAGTCGGTCCGTTCAGCGTCATTGGTCCCGACGTACAAATCGACGCCGGCACCGAGATCGGGCCGCACGTGGTTATTCGCGGTCCAACCGCGATCGGCCGCGACAACAAAATTTACCAGTTCTCGTCGATAGGCGAGGACCCGCAAGACAAAAAGTACGCCGACGAAGTGACCCGGCTGGAAATCGGCGACCGCAACGTCATTCGCGAATTCTGCACCATGCATCGCGGCACCTTGCAGGATAAAGGCTTGACGCTGATCGGTAGCGACAATTTGTTCATGGCTTACACTCACGTGGCGCACGATTGCGAAATCGGCGACCACGTGATCATGGCGAACGGCGCATCAATCGCCGGCCACGTGCACATCGGCGATCACGCCATTCTGGGCGGTTTCACGCTGGTGCATCAATTTACTCAGATCGGCGAATACAGTTTCTCGGCGATGGGTAGCGCGATTACTCAGGATATTCCGCCGTTCGTGATGGTCGGCGGCCGGCCGACCCGGCCGCACGGCATCAACTCGGTCGGCATGGAGCGCAACGGCAAATCGCCGGAAGTGATCCGCCAGATTCGCCAAGCCTACAAAATCCTGTACAAGAACAACTTGCGCCTGGAAGACGCGATCGAGGAAATGGAAGGCATGGCCGGCGAAAGCAACGAACTTTCCAACATGGTCAGTTTCTTGCGCAATGTCACCCGCGGCATCCTCCGTTAATTCCGCGCAACGGATCGCCGGCATCGACGAAGTAGGGCGCGGCTGCATCGTCGGCCCGGTGGTCGCGGCGGCGGTGATCCTCGATCCGGCCCGGCCGATCGCCGGTTTGACCGACTCCAAAAAACTCAGCGAAAAACGCCGTGTCGCGCTGGCAAACGAAATCAAGGCCAAGGCCTTGGCTTGGGCGGTCGGCCGCGCCGAAGCCAGCGAAATCGACCGCATCAATATCTTGCAAGCCACCTTTGTCGCGATGCGCCGGGCCTATTCGCAATTGCAAATCCAGCCTGACTTTATCCAAGTGGACGGCAATCGTCTCCCGGGCATCGATTGCCCCGGCGATGCGGTGGTCGGCGGCGATGCGTTGATCGCCGAAATTTCCGCCGCATCGATACTCGCCAAGGTCGCGCGCGACACGGAAATGGACGTGCTGGATCGGCTTTATCCCGGTTACCAATTCGCCGTTCACAAAGGCTATCCGACCAAAACCCATCTGGCCGCGTTAGCCGAGCTTGGCGTATCGCCGCAGCATCGCCGCTCCTACGCGCCAGTCAAAAAATTCCTCGGTTGACGGCGATGAACCCCAGCTTCGTCCATCTCCGCATCCACACCGAATTCTCGCTGGTCGACGGCATCGTCCGGATCAAGCCGCTGGTCAAGAAACTTGGCGAATACCACATGCCGGCCGCGGCGATCACCGAGCAGAGCAATCTGTTCTCGCTGGTGAAGTTCTATAAGGCTGCGCAAGGCGCCGGCATCAAGCCGATCGCCGGCGCCGATGTCTGGATATACAACGACGACGAACCGACCTCGCCCCACCGCCTGACGCTGCTGGCCCGCAACAAGCGCGGTTACGTAACGCTGACCGAACTGGTGTCGCGGGGTTATCAGGAAGGCCAGCATCAAGGCATTCCTATGCTGCAAAAAGCCTGGATTGCCGAAAACCACGAAGGCTTGATCGCGCTGTCCGGCGCGATGCAAGGCGACGTCGGCGCGGCGCTGCTTGCGGAAAACCAGGCTCAGGCCAAGGCGAACGCCGAATTTTGGGCGGGCTTGTTTCCGGACAGTTTTTATCTGGAGGTCCAGCGCGTCGGTAAACCCGACGAGGAACGCTACATTAAGCTGGCGGTAGACTTGGCCGCGGAGTTGGATCTACCGGTCGTCGCCACCAACGACGTGCGTTTTTTGAATCGGAGCGATTTCGACGCCCACGAAGTGCGGGTCTGCATCCATCAAGGCCGGGTCCTGGACGACAGTCGCCGGCCCAAGGATTACACCGAGCAGCAATATTTGCGCAGCGCCGAGGAAATGCTGGAGCTGTTCGCCGACTTGCCCGAAGCGCTGCAAAACAGCGTCGAAATCGCCAAGCGTTGCAATGTCGAGTTGCGCCTGGGCGAAAACTTCCTGCCGGATTTCGAAGTCCCCGAGGGGATGACGCTGGCCGACTATTTCAAGCAGGCTTCGCGCGAGGGCTTGGAGGAGCGTTTACAACAGCACGCGCCGGTCGGCAAGGGGACGTTCGAGGAAAATCGCAAGGTCTACGACGAGCGCTTGGAAACCGAATTGAGCGTGATCGTGCAGATGGGTTTTCCCGGCTACTTCATGATCGTCGCCGACTTCATCCAATGGGCCAAGAATAACGACATTCCGGTCGGGCCGGGGCGGGGTTCGGGCGCCGGCTCGCTGGTGGCTTACGCATTGAAGATTACCGACCTCGATCCGATCGAATTCGATCTGCTGTTCGAGCGCTTCTTGAATCCGGAACGGGTGTCGATGCCCGACTTCGATATCGACTTTTGCATGGAGCGCCGCGACGAGGTGATCGACTACGTGGCCCGGCATTACGGCCGCGACCACGTCTCGCAGATCATCACCTACGGTTCGATGGCGGCCAAGGCGGTGATTCGCGATGTGGGGCGGGTGATGGGCCATGCGTACGGTTTCGTCGACCGTCTGGCTAAGCTGATTCCGTTCGAAATCGGCATGACCTTGGACAAGGCCTTGAAGGAAAGCCAGGAACTCAAGGACCTGTACGACGCCGAGGAAGAGGTCAAGCAATTGATCGACATGGCGCGGGCGCTGGAGGGCATCTCGCGCAACGCCGGCAAACATGCCGGCGGCGTGGTGATTTCGCCGACCAAATTGACCGACTTTTCGCCGTTGTACTGCGAGCAGGGCGGTGGCAATCTGGTGACCCAGTTCGACAAGGACGATGTCGAGGCGGTCGGCCTGGTCAAGTTCGACTTTCTGGGGTTGCGGACGCTGACCATCATAGCTTGGGCGCTGGAAACAATTAACCGCCAGCGCGCCGCCAAGGGCGAGCCGCCGGTGGATATTGCCCAGATTCCGCGCGACGACTTGCCCAGCTACGAATTGCTGAAGAAGGCCCAGACCACGGCGGTGTTTCAGCTCGAGTCCAGCGGCATGAAGGCGCTGATCAAAAAGCTCAAGCCCGACTGTTTCGACGACATCATCGCGCTGGTGGCGCTGTTCCGACCCGGCCCGCTGGAGTCGGGCATGGTGGACGACTACATCAACGTCAAGCACGGCGCCAAGGCCGAGTACGCCCATCCGTTGCTGGAGCCCATCCTGAAACCGACCAACGGCGTGATTCTGTACCAGGAACAGGTGATGCAGATCGCCCGCGAACTGGCCAGCTACACGCTGGGCGGCGCCGATATGCTGCGCCGGGCGATGGGTAAGAAAAAGCCCGAGGAAATGGCCAAGGAGCGGGAAAAGTTCATGTCCGGCGCCGTCGCCAACCAGATCGACGCCGGCATCGCCACCTACGTGTTCGACTTGATGGAGAAGTTCGCCGGCTACGGTTTCAACAAGTCGCACTCGGCCGCCTACGCGCTGGTCGCTTACCAGACCGCCTGGCTGAAGGCGCATTACCCGGCGGCCTTCATGGCGGCGGTGATGTCGTCGGACATGGACAACACCGACAAGGTGGTGGTGTTGATCGAGGAATGCCGAGAGATGAAGCTGCAAATCCGGCCGCCCGACATCAATTTGTCCGACTTCCGCTTCACGGTCAACGACCAGGGCCAGATCGTTTACGGCATCGGCGCCATCAAGGGCGTCGGCGAAAACGCGATCGAGGATTTGCTGAAGGAACGCAACGCCAACGGCCCGTATTCCGGTTTGTACGACCTGTGCAAGCGCGTGGATTTGCGCAAGGTCAACCGCAGAGTGCTGGAAGCCCTGATCAAGGCCGGGGCGCTAGATACCATCGATCCGAACCGCGCCGCCCACATGGCCGAACTGACCACCGCGCTGAGAGTGGCCGAACAACACGGCAAGATGGCGTTGGCCGGCCAAAACGATTTGTTCGGCTTAGGGCTGGAGGTCGAGGAGGGCGATAACGAAGCCGATGCGTATGCCACCGTCGTCGAGCCGTGGACCGAAAAGGAAAAACTGGAAGCCGAGAAGCAAACCCTGGGCTTGTTCCTGTCCGGCCATCCGATCGCCGAATACCTGCCGGAGCTCAAGCACATCACCCACGGCACGCTGGGCAGTCTGGAAGTCGATGCGGGCCGGGCGCGCGGCAAGATGGAAGCCCGCGTCGCCGGCTTGATCGTGGAAATGCGCACCCGCCAGACCAAGCAGGGCAAGATGATGGGCTTTGCCACGCTGGACGACCGCACCGGCCGTTTGGAAGTCGCCGCGTTCAGCGGCATCTTCGACAAATATCGCAACCTGCTCAGCAAGGATACGATCCTCGTCGCCGAAGGCTCGTTGGCGATGGACGATTTTACCAACGGCTTGCGGATGACCGCCGAGAAGTTGTACGGCATCGAGGAGGCGCGCGAGCTGTTCGCGCGCGGGATTCAATTGACGGTGGACACCGCCAACCTCGAAGTGGGCGGCGACTGGCTGGCCCGTTTGCAGGACATCCTGGCACCGTTTCGCGGCGGCAATTGTCCGGTGCAAATCGATTACCGCACCGCCCGCGACAAGGCGGCATTGCAGCTTGGCGAGGATTGGCGGGTCAGGCCGGCCGACGAGTTGCTGATCCGCTTGCGGCGCTTGTTCAATACCGAAAACGTGCAGGTCAGATACTGATCCGTTCCGCGTTCGATCGGGCCGGACGGCTTTTCCACGCGATCGCCACCGCGACGGCCGGCCGCGCCGGGCTATAATGGCACGACTTCATCAACTTAACGGATTGGATATGGATTGGCTGCATTATTTGCTCGACGTTTTGCTGCATATCGACAAACACTTGGCTGATTTGATCGGCGAGTACGGCACTTTGACTTACGCGATTTTGTTTGCGGTCATCTTTATCGAAACCGGTTTCGTGGTGATGCCGTTCCTGCCTGGCGATTCCTTGTTGTTCGCGGCCGGTGCGTTCGCGGCGATGGAGTCTTTCGAAATGCCGACCTTATTGAGCCTGTTGGCGCTGGCGGCGGTGCTGGGCGATACCGTCAACTATTGGATAGGACGCAGCATCGGCCAAAAGGCCTTTACGTTGAGTTGGGTAAACCATCAGCATTTGCTGAAGGCCCAAGCCTTTTACGATACTTACGGCGGCAAAACCATCGTCTTGGCCCGTTTTGTACCCATCGTGCGCACCTTCGCGCCGTTCGTTGCCGGCATCGGCCGGATGCGCTACCGGGAATTTCTGTTGTTTAACCTGATCGGCGGCCTGGCCTGGGTGCTGATTTGCGTGTTCGCCGGGTATTTTTTCGGCAATATTCCGGTCGTCAAGAAAAACTTCGAACTGGCGATTCTGGCCATCATCGTCATTTCGATTTTGCCCATCGTCATCGAAATCTGGAAAGCCCGGCGGCAACCCGCCGAATAGGAGAAAACGATGGGGGACATCAGCGATTCGCAAAAATGGTTGGTGCTGGCTTTTGTGGTTGGCGCCTGCGCGTTGATTTACTTGTTGTCGCCGGTATTGATGCCTTTCGCGGTCGCCGCGGTCTTGGCCTATCTTGGCGACCCGCTGGTCGACAGACTGGAAGCGCTGGATCTCAAGGGCCGGCGCTTGAGTCGCACCGTTGCGGTGATCCTGGTGTTTTCCGGCATTTCGGTGGCGATCGTCGCCTTGCTGATCGTGGTGGTGCCGGCCCTGGAATACCAAATCGGCGACTTCATCGATAAATTGCCGGCCTATTTGAATTGGCTGAACCGCACCGTGATTCCGGTATTGCAGAAATATCTGGGGCGGGGGATTCGGCCCGTGCATATCGAGCAACTCAGCGCGTTGATTAAAAGCCAGTGGCAGAGCAGCGGCGGGGTCTTCGAAAACGTGCAGTCGGTTTCGCACTCCGGCGCGGTGGTTATTGGCTGGTTGATGAATCTGGTGCTGATTCCGGTCATCACCTTTTACTTGTTGCGCGACTGGGACGTGCTGGTCGCGCGCATACACGATTTGTTCCCGCGCCGTTACGCCCGCACGGTCGGCGCGCTGGCCGCCGAGGCCGACGATGTTCTGGGCGCTTTTTTGCGGGGCCAGTTTTACGTGATGCTGGCCTTGGGCGGCATTTACAGCATCGGTTTGTGGTTGGTCGATTTGGAATTGGCACTGGTGATCGGCATGGTGGCCGGCTTGATCAGCTTCATTCCTTACATGGGCGCGCTGGTCGGCATCGTGTTTTCCTGCACCGCCGCGCTGCTGCAATTCCAGGATGTTGTGCATTTGCTGCCGGTGCTGATCGTATTCGCGGTGGGCCATAGCCTGGAGGGCATCGTATTGACGCCTTGGCTGGTCGGCAACAAGATCGGTCTGCACCCGGTCGCGGTGATGTTCGCGGTGATGGCCGGCGGCCGCTTGTTCGGCTTTCTCGGCGTGTTGCTGGCCTTGCCAGTGGCTTCGGTGATTATGGTTTTACTGCGGCATTTGCACGAACGCTACACCTTCAGCGGTTTTTACAGCAAGGGCTGAGCGATGCGGCTTACGATCGCATTGTGCGGTATTTGCTTGGCGGCGTCGGCGTCGGCGAGCGACCCTGCCCGCGAGCTGGCTTATGCCGATGCGATCCAACAACCGGCGTTGGTCGGCGAGGCGGTTTGGTTGCAAGCCGGCGAGGGCCGGCAATTTCTGGCGCTGTTCGTCGATGCCGAAAAAACCGCCAACGAGCAAGTCGCCATCATTCTGCACGACGCGGATAGCCATCCGGACCAGCAACCGCTGATACGCGAACTGCGCACGGTGTTGCCACGGCATCGCTGGGCCAGCTTGGCGATACAGTTGCCGTTGCGGGAAGCCGGCGCGGCGCTCGAAGACTATTACTCCTTGGTCGGCGAGGCCGATGCCAGGATACAAGCGGCGATCGATCAGGCGCTGAAAATCGGCGCCAAGCAAATCGCGATCGTGGGTTACGGAATAGGCGCGGCAATGGCGGCCGCGCGTCTCAGCCGGACCCCGGCCAACGTGGTCGCGTTTGCCGCGATCAGTTTGCCGGTACCGGACAGCACTCAGGCCGGCGCGCAAACGTTAAGCTTGGTCAAGAACATCAATCTGCCGTTGCTGGACGTTTACGCCGAAGCCGACTGGCCGGACGTGGCGGAAACGGCGGTCAAGCGTCGCATTGCCTGCAAGGAGAACCCGGTCTACCGGCAGCTCCGCATCGACGGCGACGATCACGCCTATCGGCAAAATTACCCGTTGCTGGTCAAACGCGTTTATAGTTGGCTGGCAACAACCATCACGGAACATCAACAATAACAGCTGGGAGAATTTATGCCATTGAACGAAGACTTATATGCCGAGATTCGGCTGCTGGCGCTGTACAACCTGGAGTCGATTCAGGAGGGGGTTAAGGTGCACGGCAATGCCGAGCCGGCCTTGATCGCGGCGGCGCGGCGCTTACATGACAAGGGCTTGGTCAGCCAGGCCGACGGCGGTTACTTGACCGACTTGGGCATCGAAGCCGCCGAGCACGCCCAAAAACTGTTAACCATCCTGAAAACGCGCTAAGCCGTTTTCGGTGCTGTCGGCTCGGCTCGGAAAGCGCCGGGCTGGCGGCGCTTCATAGTCCCAAATCGAACAACCATTTCACCGAGGCGTAGCCGACCACGGCGATCAATGCGCTGTAACTGAGAAAACGTAAGGGCTGGCCGAGGTTATGCCGCCAGAAACCGGCGTGCTCGCCTTGTAGTTTGCGCAGACGGTACAGTTCGCGCTGGGTTTCCTGGCGTTCGGCCTGATAGGCATCGCACAGCGCGCGAGCCTGTTCCAGATCGTCGGCATCGTGAAGCCAGATTGCCGCGGTCGATATGCCCCAGTTGCCGGCCGAGGTTTCGTAAAAGCCGATCTCGTGTTCGGTCAACAGTTGCCGGATGTCGTCGGCTTCGTCGAGCGGTACGTCTCTTAAATTGAAAAATAACACGGCCATGAACGATCTAGTGCTGGCAAGTTGGACAGAAATAGCTGGCGCGCTGGCCGATTTTCAGGTGTTGGACCGGTTCCTTGCAACTTAAACAGGGTTCGCCGCCCCGGCCGTAAACCCGCAACGATTGCTTGAAGTAGCCGGGTTTGCCTTGGGCGTCGGTAAAGTCGCGCAAGGTAGTGCCGCCTTGGGCGATGGCTTGCTCCAGCACGGTTTTGATCGCGGCGCACAGACGGGCGCAGTCGTCGGCGCCCAGGCCGCCGGCCGGCCGGGTCGGTTGGATGCCGGCCAGAAACAAGGACTCGTTGGCGTAGATATTGCCGACGCCGACAACGATGTGGCTGTCCATGATCAGCTGTTTGATTGGCGCTTGCCGGCCGGCGACGCGCTGGGCCAGATAAGCCGGATCGAAATCGGCGGACAGCGGTTCCGGGCCGAGTTCCGCCAACAGCGGATGCGAATGCGGATCGTCCGCCGTCCAAAGCACCGCGCCGAATTTGCGCTGATCGTTATAGCGCAGCAGGGTGCCGTCGTCGAACACAAAATCGAGATGGTCGTGCTTGCCGTGGGCCAGTCCGGCCTGGCCGATGCGCAGATTGCCGGACATGCCCAGATGTATCAATAGCGTGCCGTTGTCGAGGTCGAACAACAGGTATTTGCCGCGCCTATCGATGCGGCGTAGCCGGCGGCCGGTCAGTAGCGCGTTCAGATCGGTGGGCACCGGCCAGCGCAAGCGGGATTCGCGAACTTCGACCGATGCAAAGGTTTTGCCTTCGATGTGCGGCGCGATGCCGCGTCGGCTGGTTTCGACTTCGGGGAGTTCCGGCATCGCGGGGATTAAATTTGCGTCAACAAAAAGCCGGCTTCGTCCTGAATTTTTCGGCGCGACCATAATAAGGCCCAGCGCGTGCCGCCGCATTGCCGCCACAGCAAGGTGGAACGGATGCCGGCCAGCAACAAGGCCCGAATTTTGTTGACGATGGCTTGGTTGCCCAGGTACTGCGGGTCGCCGGCGACCATGATGCGCGGTTGCAGCGTGCTGATGGAGCTGTGATAAATGTCGGCCAAATTGGCCAGGACGTTTTCGTGCAAGATGCCGAAATGCTCCGACTGGGCTTGTGCCCTGGCGATGCCGGCCCGGATGTTGTCCTGCATCTCGGTCTTGCCCGCCAGCTTTTTTTGCAGATAGACCAGTTGGGCGGCGTAGCGGGTTTGTTCCGGGCTGGCCTGTTCGCGGTTTGCCAATTGTCGTTGCAACTGCTCCAGTCCGTGAGCGACGCCGGCTATGCCGCCGTACACCTCGGCCACGCTTTCCGAGTCGATTTTCAACAGGCTAGCGATGCTGGTCTGCATCGCCAGGGTTGGGCAGGCGCCGGTGGTAGCCAATTGGTGTACCAGCGAGCAGGCCTGGGCGATGCCGGCCAGCGCGATCGTCTGGTTGCTCAGCGTCTGTATCGTCATCTTCAGTTGCAGGCGGCTGTCGTACAACTGGGTTTAACCGGCTTGCCGGATTTTATCCAACCTTGAATACCGCTGGACAAATGATAGATTGGGTTCATGCCCTTTTGTTCGGCCAGTAATTTGCCGAGTTTAGCGCTACGGTTGCCGGATCGGCACACCAGAATCACCGGCTGGTCGGGCGAGGTTTTCAATTTCTCGACCTGACTATTCCAGGCCTCCTGATCGATTTGGCCGTTCGCGTCGAAGGATTGCAACAAGCGACTTTGCGGAATCACGCCGGAAGCCTGCCATTCCTGTTCGGTGCGCACGTCGATGACTAGCGCGTTTTGGTTTTTCTGCATATCCAGTAATTGCTCGGCGTTGACTTCCGCCAGTTCGCCGGCCGTTAACCGAAAGCTGATCAACAGGGCAGACAGAGCCAAGAGTATCGATTTTTTCATAAACCACCGGTAACGGACATGTTAAGAGCTCAACAGCGGAAACACGCATTTGGCCCACCAATCGATGCTTTCCAAATAAAGTTGGCCGATTCGGGTATGCGAAACACCCCGATAAGGTGCCAAGGACGCTTCCCAGCGCTCGTGCGCGATACAAAATCTGAGCGCTTCGCCGGGGCCGCCCGCGTATTCCAACACGGCTTGCATTATATCGTCGGACAGCGGCAACTGTTCGATAACTTTCGGCAACGGCATGTCCAGCAAGGCGTCCAGACCGGACAGCATGCCGACGAAGAAAAACAGCTCTCGGTCCTGGCCGGTTTCCAGTGCCAGCAGTTCGCACAGCTTGGCGCGGATCAGTACGTTTTGCAGAACCGAGGAGGGCTTGTCGCTCAGGGTAGACAGCGTCAGGATGTTGACCCAGCGCTTGACCTCGATCAGCCCTAAGCAGACGATGGCGTGCTGAATCGATTCGACCTTGCGCGGCAGCGCGAAAAACGCCGAGTTGATGTAATGCAGCAGCTTAAAGCTCAGGCCGACGTCTTGCGAGACGATGTTGCCGATCTCCGCAAACTCGACATCGGGATTGTTGACGGCCGACATCAGCCGGATCGCCGAGGCCTGACTGACGCCGAGACGTTTGCCTTCCACCAGATTGGGTTTGCTGAAGAAAAAGCCCTGGAACAGTTCGCAGCCCCATTCTTTCAACGCTTGAAATTCCGCGTGGGTTTCGACTTTCTCGGCCAGCAGGCGCAAGCCGTAGCCCTTAAGTTCGGTGATCAAGGCGTGGGATTTTTCGAGGCCGTCCGCCATGATGTCCAATTTGACGATGTCGGCGATTTCCAGCAACGGCCGCCATTCCGGCGTCAACACGAAATCGTCCAGCGCGATTGTGTAGCCCAATTCGGACAAGGCCTTCAGGTTGGCGACGATGGCGTCGTCCACCGCGACCGATTCCAGGACTTCGATGACGATGCGGTCCTTGGGTAGGTGTAGCGGAATGTTGTCGAGCAAATTCCGGCCGGTAAAGTTGATGAAGGCCTTATGCGGTCCGACCAACTCGTTCAGGCCGATTTCCAGAATCGTGTCGGTAATCACCTGACGGGTGGCATTGGCCGCGCCCTCGTGTTGGCTCAAATCGAAGTCCTTGCCCCGAAACAGAATTTCGTAAGCGAAGGTGCTTAAACCCTGGTCCAATATCGGCTGTCTGCCGATCAGAAAATCTGTCATGCGTTGCGACTCCCCCCGTGCATCCTCTATCATGAGGCTTGGTGGGGTTTTATACACGAGCGTGCCGCGCTCGTCGAGTGACCCGCCGATTCGGATTTCAACAAACTTTCGGAGAACTCTATGTCGGAAACAGCGTCTTTAACGGTAACGGGTATGAAGTGCGGCGGTTGCGAGAACAATATCGTCAGTAAACTGTCGGCGGTACCGGGCGTGATCGCGGTCAAGGCCTCGCATGCCGAAAAAAGCGTCGAGGTCGAATACGATCCGGCGCAAACCAATCTCGACGAAATCGAGGACACCATCGTCGAAGCCGGTTTCAAAGTCGAATAAATCGCGATGCTCGCTTGCCCGGCCATGGTTGCCGATCCCGGCACCGCTGCTAGAGTCCCAACAACGGCGAATGCCGGAGTATTCCAATGACCACTGACCAAGTTCAAACCACCGAAACCCGCTTGTCGATTCTAGGCATGCGTTGCGCGGGCTGTATTGCCGCCGTCGAAACCGCCTTGCAACAGGTGCCGGGCGTCGAAGCGGTCGCCGTGAATTTCGCCGATCATTCCGCGACCGTGACCGGTCCGGCCGATCATGAAGCGATGAAGCGCTCGCTGCGGGAAGCCGGCTACGACGCGGCGGTGATGGAAGGGCTGGAAGACCCGCGCGAGGAAGAGGAGCAGGAAGAACAGCGCTATCGCGATTTGATGAACAAGGCCAAGGTCGCCGGCGCGCTGGGCCTGCCGCTGATGTTGGGCGGTCACCTGGACTGGTTTCCGGCGATGGGTACCGCCGCCGGAGCCGATTTTTGGTCCATCGTCGCGCTGTTGACGCTGGCGGTGATGTTTTATTCCGGCGGGCATTTTTTCGTCAGCGCGATCAAGCTGTTGCAAGTCCGGCAAAGCAATATGGACACCTTGATCGCGTTGGGGACCGGTTCGGCCTGGCTGTATTCCTGCGTTGTGATCGATTTTTCCGGGCAACTGCCGTCACTGTCGGCGCACGCTTATTTCGAAGCCTCGGCGGTGATTCTGGCCTTCATCAATTTGGGCAGCGCGTTGGAAACACGGGCGCGCGGCAAAACCTCGGCGGCGATACGCGCCCTGATCGGCCTGCAGCCACGCACCGCCCGCGTGGTCCGCGACGGTGCCGAGATCGACGTGCCGATCGAGCAGGTCGGTTTGGGCGAAACCTTGCGGGTCAGGCCCGGCGAAAAAATTCCGGTGGACGGTGTCGTGCTGGAAGGTCATTCCAGCGTCGATGAAGCGATGTTGACCGGCGAGTCGATTCCGGTCGAAAAGCAGGTTGGCGCCAATGTGGCCTCCGGCACGATGAATCTGCACGGCAGCTTTTTGTTCACGGCCACCCGGATCGGTCGCGACACCGCGCTGGCGCAGATCATCCAAAGCGTGCGACAAGCCCAGAATAGCAAGCCGGCGATCGCCAAACTGGCGGACCGAATCTCGGCGGTCTTCGTGCCCAGCGTGGTCGCTATTTCCGTGTTCACGTTTTTCGTGTGGCTGATCTTCGGTCCCACGCCGTCGCTGGGTTACGCGTTCGTGACCGCGATGACGGTATTGGTGATCGCCTGTCCGTGCGCGCTGGGCTTGGCGACGCCGATTTCGGTGATGGTCGCGGTCGGCCGGGCCGCGCAAACCGGGATTTTGATCCGGCGCGGCGAAGCCTTGCAGAGCGCCGGGAAAATCAGTTGTCTGGTGTTGGATAAGACCGGCACCGTCACCACCGGCAAGCCGAGTTTGGCCGACGTGGTGGCATTCGGCGACTACAGCGTCGAGCAAGTGTTGCAGCGCGCGGCCAGCCTGGAATCCGGGTCAGAGCATCCGCTGGCGGCCGCGATTTTGGCCGGCGCGGCCGATCGCGGTTTGGCGCTGGATAAAGTCAGACGCTTTCAGGCGGTGGCCGGCCATGGCATCACCGGCCGGATTGCGGACCGGCTCTGGTTGTTCGGCAACGCCGCGTTGATGGCGGAAAACGGCATCGATGACGCGCCCTACCGCGAAAAAATGGCCGAGTTGTCGGCCAGGGGCCAGACCGCGATGTTACTGGCCGACGAAAAAACCGTGGCCGGCATCGTCGCGGTCGCCGATCCGATCAAGGCCGATTCGGCCGAGGCGGTGCGCCGTCTGCAAGCCGCCGGCGTCCGGGTGTTGATGGTGACCGGCGACAACGAAATCACCGCCAAGGCCATTGCCGCGCAGGCCGGCATCGGCGAAGTCCGCGCGCAAGTCTTGCCGCAAGACAAGGCCGCCGTGGTGCAAGCCTTGCAGCGGCAAGGTGAAATCGTCGGCATGGTCGGCGACGGCATTAACGACGCGCCGGCCTTGGCCCAAGCCGACGTCGGCCTGGCCATCGGCACCGGCACCGATGTCGCGATCGAAAGCGCCGACATCGTGTTGCTGCAAGGCTCGCTGCTGAAAGTGCCGGAAGCGATGGCGCTGTCGCGGCTGACCGTGACCAATATCCAGCAAAACCTGTTCGGCGCCTTTATTTACAACACGATAGGCATTCCGGTCGCGGCCGGCTTGTTGTATCCGCTGTTCGGTCTGTTGCTGAATCCGATGATTGCCGGCGCGGCGATGGCAATGTCGTCGGTGACCGTGGTCAGCAACGCCAACCGGCTGCGCTGGATGAAACTCGAGTAAACCGGGCCGCCGCCCGCCCGCTAAAGCTTGAACTGCGAAATCGTCGTGCGCAGGTTGCCGGAAATTCGCTGCAGTGTGCTGGCCTCGGCGGCGGTTTGCTTGGCGTCGTCGGCGGTATTGGCGGTGACTTCGTTGATGGCGATGACGTTTTGGTTAATGTGGTCGACGACCAGAGTTTGTTCGCGGACCGCGTTGGAAATATGGGCGTTCATTTCCGAGATCTGCTCGGCCATGCCGGAGATGTTGTCGAGTAAAACACCGGTGTTTTCGATGACGGTAACGGTTTGCTTGGCTTGGTTTTGGCTTTCGGACATGGCTTTGACCGCTTCCCTGGAGCCGGTTTGTAGGCGTTCTATCATCGCCTGAATTTCGTGGGTCGAGGCTTGAGTCCGGCTGGCCAGCGTGCGGACTTCGTCGGCGACCACCGCGAAACCGCGCCCCTGTTCGCCGGCCCTGGCGGCTTCGATCGCCGCGTTCAGCGCCAATAGATTGGTCTGATCGGCGATGCTCTGAATCACATCCAACACCGAACTGACGTTGACGCAGTCTTGCTCCACGTTGCCGATCACATGGCTGGCGCTGTCGATGTAGGCGGACAGCGCATGGATGGCTTGCACGGTGTCGGTAACGACCCGCTTGCCGTTGTTGGCGTCGGCGCTACTTCTTTGCGCGGCTTGGGCGGCACTGCCGGTGTTGCTGGATACTTCGGCGGCGGTGGACGACAGCTCGGTCACCGTGGTGGCCACCTGATCGGTGCCCTGTTGCTGCCTGACCATGTCGATTTGTACTCGCTCGGCCAGTTGGCTTAGCCGGCTCGAAGAGCCGGTCAGTTGCTCGGATTCCATCGCGACTTGCCGCATCATCGCGTGCAACGTCGTTAAAAAGTCGTTGAATAGTTCGACGATGCTCCCGATCTCGTCCTCTCCGTCGTAGGGAATCCGGCGGGTCAGGTCGCCGCCACCTTGTTTTAGCGCTTGCAGCGATTGCCGCAACGCGGTCAGCGGCGGCTCGATTTTGAAATACAGCATCAACAAGCAAATCACGACGAACACCAGTAACGTGATCGAAAAGGCGATGCGGGTGGTGCCATAGTCGGTCAGCGTTTGGCTGAGCAAATGTTTGGAGCGGGCCACTTCGTCGTCGATCTGGGTAGTCAGGGTTTGCAGTTTTTCAGTCAGGCGCGCGGCGGAGTCGTCCAGCCCGGTACCGGCCGCCTTCATCGTCGCGGTGCCGGCTTCGTTGCCGAACTTGATGTAGTCCCAGCCCATTTTGACGCCGGTATCGTGCATGGTCTGAACATGTTCTTTCAACACATCGATTTGCGGCTTGAGATTGGGTTCGATTTGGCGGGCTTTTTCCAGGTTTTCCAGAGCCGAAGTCAAATTCTGTTTGGCTTCGGCGAAGCCGTCGTCGGAATGGGTCGCGCCGACGTCGGTCAGGAATTGCTGGATTTGCACGACGTGAAAGCGGACGTGCGACAGCGCGTCGGAAACGTCCTGCTTGCGGGTGGCCTCGGCCAGCGTGCGATCGATCGATTGAAATGCCTGCCACAGCGAAACCACGAATAGCAGGTTGGCGAGCGCAAGTATCGAGGCGATGGCAATCAGATAGGTTTTAATGGAAGTCGATTTAAACATGGATGGTCGGGGTAAGTGGGGATGGTGTGAAGCCGAGAATGGGCGGCGGCGTGTCGCGTGGCCTAGCCGTTTTGGGCTGGCCGCATGTTCAGGCCGATAATTTTTCCAGCTCGTCGGCCAGCTTTGCCAGCGAGGCGAGAGCATCTTGCTGGCTTTTCGACAACGTTTCGTGGTTTTCCGCGATGCAGCGCTCGATTTGCCGGCGTTGCTCGGCGATCAGGCCGAGGCGTCGTTCGCGGCTGCCGCGCAGTTTGCCGACCATGTCGCTGAACGCGCCGGCCAGTTCCTGTAATTGATCGTTTTCCCGCAGCTGAGTGACGGTATCCAGATTGCCGTCGCCGACTTCCCGGCACAAGGTCTCGAAACGGTACAACGGTCCGGCGATCTTGTGCGAGGCGTACAGCACCGTACCGGCCGCGATGCCGCCGGCCACCAAAATGGCCACCACGTTGCCGATCAAAATCGACACGCCCAAGCGTTCGGCGGCGTTGACGATATTGACGTGCGCGGATTGGGCTTGCGCCTGCAAATCGCCGCCGGTCATCCAGTAAATCAGTAGCGCCGAGCACAAACCGGCCAGCAAGATCAGCGCGAACACGCCGAGGATGAAGCGCCCCTGAAACTCTTTTTTAATGAAAACGCGGCTGCGTTTGGATTCGGTGTTGTTCATTTTCGGAAACCTTAATTGACGTTGTGACAGGTTAAGCAAAGCTCGCCATCGCTATTGTTGCGGCGCAGTAAGAAGCTTTTTTTCAGGCGTTCGGCGTTCATCAGCTTGTCCATGAAACTGTGGCTGGCTTGCGGCCGATCGCTGTCCAGCCGGCCGTGGGTGTAATGGCAGGTCAGGCAGGTAATGTCGTTTTCTTCGTTCAGCGGCAAGTCGGCCGGTACCGGAAAGTCGATATTCAAACCGACCTTATGGCCTTGATTGGGATTGTGGCAAGACGAACACATCGCCACCCCGTCCTTGCTGAACCCGGTTGGGTCCACGGGCAGGTTTTTGGTCAGCAACACCCCTTCGTCCTTGACCTCCGGCGTCGCGGCATGGCAAGCGGTGCAAGCGTTATTCGGCGTCTGTTTGGTGACGACGTGCGGATTCTCGTCGGCGGTTTGCGCGCCGCCGACAAACGCCAGCATGATCAAAAAACCGCCGACCCTCAGGGCGCTGGGTATGAGTCGTTTATTCATGGCTAGAAAGACATCACGATTTGGGCGATACCCAGGCGGCGGTCGAAATAGCGCTCGTAGGTGCGAGTGCCCAACGAGTCGTCGTATTCGAATTTGATCCGCAGGTGGTCGCTGAATTTGTAATTGAAACCCAGCGTCAACATCGACAGGTCGTTGACCGCTACCGTGCTGCCGTCGAAGTCCAGGGCCAGATCTTGCGACGGCTGCCAGCGGCTGTAGCGGGCGAATGCCGTGATCGGCAACTTGATCAGGCTTTCCAGATCGGCGGTGAAGGTGGAGTGGTAGCCGAGTTGGTGACCCTTGCCGAATGGACTTCTGTCGGGGCTAGGCACAATGTTGCCGTCGGCGTCCAAAAACACCTGCTGATGGGCGTTTAACAGCATGAATTCGTTCTGCAATCGCCACGGACCGTAGCCTACGCTCAAGTCGGCGCCGTAGACGGTGTTGCGGATGCGATTTTCGCCGTCGAGCTCGCTTAGATGCGATACGCCGATTTCGATGCCTTCCGGGGCGGCGTTATGGATTTTATAGGCGTTTTGGCCCAAGGCCAGACCTAGCCGACCGCCGATGGCGTGGCCGTCGTTGGCGTACAGCGCGTCTGTCCAGAATACCGAGTAATTGAAGATGTCCCCGGCACCGTAGGAGCGGATACCGTCGCCGTTATAACCGCCCAATTGCATCCGCGAGGTGGTCAGTGGCGCGGTCACGGTGATCCGGTCCTTGTTGGCGAAGTTTTGGTAATCGTTACCGAACGGCAGGTCGAAACGGCCGGCCTGAATATGCAGGCCCTTGTTGTTGAAGATGCGGCCGCGCGGCGGGATGCGGTCGTTAAATAAATGGTAGTCGACCAGCGCGACCGCGATGCCGGCCATCGTACTGCCGCCGCTCAACGCGCCGGGACCGCTGTTGCCGCAGAAAATCGCGCCCGGCGCGCCGTAGTCGGCGTTTGACGAATTGCCGCACAGCACCAAGGCCGAGCTGGCACCGAAATGGTCGTCGTGCACATAGTCCAAATCCAGCTCCACCGAACCGACGCTGAAGGTCTGGTCGGTGGAGTTGCCGGTTTTGGCGTTGATGTCGAAAAAGCCGCTGATTTCCAAACCGCTGGCCGACGCGGCTTCGCGGAGTTCGCTGACTTTTTTGTCCAGCGCTTGCAATTTGCGGGCAACGCCATCGTCGCCGGCGGGGGCCGGTTTCGCGGCCGCGACGGCAGTTGCCGCCGGCGTGGCGGCTGGCGGTATTGGCGCGGCAACGACGGCGGCCGGCGTGGCCCGTTCCTGCTCCAGTTGCTTGATCCTGGCTTCCAGTTGTTCGATCTTTTGGTCTTTTTCCTTCAGCATGGCTTGCACGATCCGACGGATATGCTCGTCGTCGGCCGGCGCGGCGACTACCGTCGGCGCCGTCGCGGCGCCCAGCAATGCAATCGATAGGAAAGTTAAGTGTCGAGGCATATTCGCTCTGCGGTATCGAAGTTCTGAAAGTAACCGGACTGTCATATCGGTTTTCAGCCTAGTCGCTTTTTTTATGAATACAACCCGGTGATTTGCAGGAGAAATCGTCGAGAAATCCGATTTACCTCAGCGGCGCGCTTGCGCAAGCTTCAGAAGACCGGGAAGTTTTTGTAAACGGCGGAATTTTTTTGGCGTTAGCCGGCCGTTTTGGCGCTTATCGATATGCTCAGTAGTTCGGCCCAGGCCATTCGAATGCTTGGCGGCACCCTATAAATAAAAGGTATGGCCGCGAATGCTCATCAGCGTGTTTTTCCTCACGCAGAAGGAACGTGATCCTAAAAAAATGCAGTTGGTGTGTTATAGGCCGTTCGTGCTGAGCAACGTCGAAGCATGGACGGCCTATAACCTGTCCACCTGTTGGGCGATTGAAAAATCCCGCTCACCCTTCGACAAGGCTCTCCTGAGCGTAGCCGAAGGGCTCGGGGCAAAGGGGATTTTTTAAGGCCCAACTGCTCTTTAGGATGATAGGTGCCGTAGCGGCTTCAAACTGTGTTGCCCGGCTTGGATGTCATCGATCGCTAAATCGCTCCGCGATGCTCCATTGCCACGCGCGTCCGCGATCCTGACGCGGTTCTGTACCGTTTCGGCAATTCAATTCCCACCCACTATGCGGATACAGCAACACCGTGACGCCAAGCTGTTGCTGACTAGGCAGCGAGTCAGCAGTTGCTGGCTCTTGGTCAGCAGCTTATCACCGCTTGCCGCGCATCGGCAGCGGCTTGGTCCATGGCGTTTGATGGGGTGCTCCGGCTTTTAATGTATAAAAATCATTTGTTTATCTAGCGTGATCTGGTTGGCGGCGGCATCGGGGCGCATAGCTGGCATATCGGTTGCACTACAGGGCTAGGCTGGTGTGTGCGCCGATACTGTCGGCGGGGCAAACCGGTTCGAATTTTCGAAATTGCCATTCGACTAGGTGAGACAGTGAAACAATATTTAGATAGCGCCGATGCGCCCCGTGTCGGTCCTCGGGCCGGCGTCCCCAAAACTCTAGGCCGACGCAACACCTTGTCGGCATGCGTGACCTTGGCATTGGCGGGCGCGCCGCTGATGGTCGTTACGGAAGCCGACGCGGCGCCGGCGAAAAAGTCGGTCAAAAAAGTCGCCGCGCCCGACAAATCAGTATCCGATTTGGAAGAGAAAGTGGCCAGATTGACGGCGGAGTTGGAAGCGTCCAAACGCCGGGAGCAGGAATTGCTGCGGAAAAATGCCGCGAGCGCCGCAGTCGGTTCGGCCGCCGCGAGCGGCGCCACGGGAGAAGTTGGCACGGCTGGCGAAGCGGCCGCGCTGGCGGCGGTCGAGCCCGAGCCGGCCGTGGTCGATGAAGAGAAACCGAAAAGTCTGTCCGAGGTATCGGTCACCGCCCGACGCAAGGAAGAGAAGTTGCAGGAAGTACCGATTCCGATTGCGGTCATCAACCGGGAAACCCTGGAGCGTGACAACGTGGTGTCGGTGCAGGATTTCTCCCGTCGCGCGCCTAACTTGGGCGTCACATCCGCAAACGCCCGGCAGACCAGTATCGCGTTACGGGGCTTGGGTAAAAACAGCGGCAACGAATCGATGGAGTCCAGTGTCGGGGTGATGGTCGATAACGTCTGGCGGGCCTGGGTCGGTTCGGCTTGGGCCAACTTCGCCGACCTGGATCAGGTCGAGGTGCTGCGCGGCCCGCAAGGCACCTTGCAAGGCAAGAACAGCAATTTGGGCTTGCTGAACATCACCACCAAGGCGCCGTCATTCAAGGACAGCTATTACGTGGACGGCTTTGCCGGCGACCGCGATACCTTGCAAGGCAAGTTCGGCGCCACCGGCACGATACTGCCGGGGCTTTTGGCGTATCGGGCGAGCGGTTTTATCGACAAGCGCGACGGTTACATCAAAAATTACGATATCCACCGTAGCGAGGGCGATTTAGGCGAAACCAACGCGCTGGGCGGACGCTTGCAATTTTTGTTGACGCCCAGCGACGTGTTGAGTGCGAAGGTCATCGTCGATAAAACAGCGTCTACCCAAACCATGAGCGTACAGCCGCTAATTGCCGATCCGACGAGTTTCGCAAACGGTGCTTCCAGGGGGACGACGTTTAGTACCCGCTTGGCGCGAAACTGGTTTGACCCGGTACGCAGCAATGGTCAACCTTTAGCGATCATCGGAGACCCTCGAGCGATGGCGAACAATGAGCGCCGTCAATCTCGCGGTGACGGTTCGGGTGTGTCCGCGGAAATCAACTACGACGCGTTGGGGCACCGCTTTACGTCGATTACCGCTTGGCGCGACGCCTTGTTCGAACCGAATCACGACGGCGAGAGCAGTACCGCCGACATTGAGCGCATTAGCGGTTGGACCGTGAAAAACCAACAATGGTCTCAGGAACTGCGCATAAGCTCGAAGGAGAAAGGACCAATCGATTATCAGGCCGGCGTGTTTGCGATGCGGACCATTGCTGATACGTTTAACCAGCGTTTGTTTGGAAGTGATGCCGGGGCTTTCTATGCTAGCAACTCCCAATACTCAACCTTGAACAGCAATGCGATCGGGCGGCAAATGATGCTGGCGTCCCTGAACAATGTAATGTACCGGCAAAGCGTTGTGCCCGCGACCGACAGTTACGCGGCGTACGGGCAGGTCAACTGGCATGTGACGGACGACGCCACCTTGACCGTGGGGCTGCGCGATACCTTTGAGCGGCGGGAAAACACCGGTTGGAGCCATCCGATCGGCGGAGTCGATTTAGACGCGCTCGGCGCCCAGATCGGCGCTTCGGCAAGTCAGATCGCGGCCGCCAAGGCCGTTCGTAGTGGCCGTTTGGGAACCGAGTGGGATGCACCTCGGCAAGGATTCGATCAAAACTCGCAAAACTGGCTGGTCAACCCCAGCTACAAAATCAACAAGGATTTGATGGTTTATGGTTCGGTGTCCGGCGGCAACAAATCCGGTGCGGCGCAATTTAACTTGAACACCGGTAAGGTAGAAAACGTCAATCCGGAAAATGTCATGGATTACGAATTCGGCATCAAGAGCACTTGGCTGGATCGCAAGCTGGTGGCCAACGTCAACTTCTATCAAACCGACATCGAGGGTTTCCAGTCGCAATTGGTTATTCCCTGCACCATTGGCGTGGACGGCTGCACCACGGGTAACCGAACGACCTTGGGTAACATCAAGGGCATTCAATTGCGCGGTATCGAATTGGAGACCAACTACGATATTACACCGGGCTTGAGCGTATTCCTGAACGGTTCGTTCAATAGAGCGATCTATACCGACTTTGCCAACGCGCCGTGTCCGCCGGAAGCGAATTCGGTGGTTTGCGACCAAACCGGACGGACTCTGCCGAACGCGCCGACCTTCACCGCCAACTACGGCGTCGATTACCGCGCGCCGTTAACTTTCGGCTTGGGCAACGATTACGGCTTGCAGTGGCACGCTTACCTGATCGACAGTTACAAATCGGCGGCCAACTACAACGCCAGCTTGTCGCGCTACGGAAAACAAGATGCCTACCACGTCACCGACGGCGGTATCGGTATCGGTACCAAAAACGGCAAATACAACCTGGATTTGGTCGGTCGCAATATCTTCGACACGATCTACTTTACCAACGCCGGAAACTTTTCCAGCACCAGCGCCGCAAGCGCCGCCTACGGCGACGCGCGCTACTACGGGGTGCATTTCCGCGCCAAATTTTAAGGTTAAATCCGGCCGGGCGGCTTGAGGGTCGTCCGGCTGCATGTTTCACTCACTTCGATAGAGGAAAGTTATGTCAGTCAAGTATTCGACCCTGTTGTTGAGTATCAGCGCTTTGTTGGCGGCCGGCGCCGCTGTCGCGGACGACCCGGTCACGCCGGCGATTCCGGGGGTCGCGGCCGGCGGCGTCGTGCTGGAGTTAATCAAGGACGGTTTCAACGGCACCGAAGGGCCGATAGGCTATAGCGACGGCAGCTTGCTGTTCACCGAGACCAATGCCAATAAAATCGTGCGCATCGGGCCGGACGATAAAGTGTCCACGTTTTTGGAGAACTCCAACGGCGCCAACGGCTTGGCCTTGACCCCGGACGGCAAGATCATCGCCGTGCAAACCAAGGATACCCAGGTCGGAGCGATTTATCCGGTCAAGGAGAAAAGTGTGCTGGCCAAGGACTACCAGGGCGTTAAATTTCAAAGGCCCAACGACTTGGTGCGCGCCGGCAACGGCGGTATTTATTTCACCGACAGCGGCACCCGGCCGACTAAGGAAAATCCCAACCCGGAACCGTCGCATCCCGGTGTGTTTTATATCAGTCCGGCCGGCGAGCTCAAACAGTTGGCCAACGACATCGAGCGGCCCAACGGCATTCAATTGAGCAAGGACGAAAAGACCTTGTACGTCGCCAATACCCAGGGCGAACACATTCTGGCTTACGACATCGCCGCCGACGGCTCGATTGCCAATCGCCGCAATTTCGCCAAGCTGGAAGGCTGGCAAAAAGGCGAGGACGGCGCGTGGTCCAGCGGCGCCGATGGTTTGGCGCTGGATGACGAAGGCCGCTTGTTCGTGGCCTCGAATGCCGGCATCGAGGTGTTGAGCGCCAAGGGCGACGCGCTGGGCACGATACCGGTTCCGAAAAAGCCGCAAAATCTGGCCTTCGCCGGTAACGACAAAAATATTTTATACGTCGTGGGTCGCGGTGCCGCTTACAAAGTGCCGCTATTGACCAAGGGTATTTCCAGCCGGCCCAAGTAAGGCGGTCGGCAGTTCAAATGGGCTAAAGGCCTTGATCGTCGGCGCCGGCGTTCGGAGATGCCTTCGGTCGCCGCCAAAGCGCCTCCTACCGGCGGCATGGGACCGGCGGTGTTGTAGGAGCGGCTTCAGCCGCGATTGACGGCGCCGGCGTTGCTAAAGCGCTCGCAAAATACGGGTGGATGGGTTTTTCGATTTAGGCATAGTGGTGGCCTCTTGACGGGACGAGGATATTCCTCGGCCCGTTTTTTTTGCCTGTGGTTCGCTGCCGGCGGCGGCGCCGGTGTTGATGCTAGCCGAGCAGCACCGCCTGTTGCCGAGCTGCTGCAAATTCATCAGACGCTAGCGGAATCTCGCGCGAGATTCGATGCGTCAAAAGAGATTTTCTAAATAACTCTTTTATAAACAGTTGTTTATAGCTATTTCAATCCGGTGTTTTCGGTTGGCATGCTACTTGCCATACCACTAGAGGATTAACCCTGACGCGTCGAACGACGCTTGTTGAAAAATGAAACGAGAAAACACAAACATGAAACGACCCCTCTCATTCGTGCTGTTGGCGATGTTGCTGACCGCGCCGGCCTTCGTATCGGCGGCGGAGAAAGACGCTCACGTCCATGCCGATGCCAAGCCGGCGGCGCAGGCGCCAAGACCCTACGAGTACAAAACCCCCAAACTGAATCGCGCGCAAGTCGATGCCTTGCTGGCCAAGCCCGGCGAATTGTTGTTCATCGACACCCGCCGACCCGACGAAATCAGCAAGATCGGCTCGTTTCCGGTGTATCTGAACGTGCAGGTGGACGGCATCGACGCGGCGTTGCCGTTCATTCCCAAGGATAGGGCTATTGTCACGGTCTCCAATCACGCCGGCCGTGCCGGCAAGATTGCCGATTTGCTGGCTACGAAAGGTTTCAAGGTGGTCGGCGCGGTCGGTTCGCAAAATTACGAGGAAGAGGGCGGCAAGATCGTCAGGATCGTGCCGCCGGAACCTAAAACCAACTGATCGTAACCGCGGATTGCCGGCGTGGCGGCGGTCCGCGTTCATTCGCACGGGGCGTTCCGGTGCTGGAGTTTTTGGAGTGGTGAAATGAATAAGAAAAAACTAACGATTGCAATCGCCTGGGCATTGTCCCTGGCGATCGTGGGCGAGGCCGGTGGGGCCGATGAAAAAGCCGCCGGCGATGCCGCGCCGGCGGCGCAAGGCAAGGCAAAACTATGGTCGTATCAACCGGTCAAGGCGCCGGCAACCCCGGCGGTCCAGCACCAAGACTGGGTCAGGACGCCTATCGATGCCTTCATCCTGGCCAAGCAGGAAGAAAAAGGCCTGACCCCGTCGCCGGACACCGACCGCGCGGCTTTTATCCGCCGGGCCACGCTGGACGTGTGGGGCATTATTCCCAGCCCGGAAGAAGTGGAAGCCTTCGTCAACGACGAATCCGCGAACGCTTACGAAAAGCTGGTTGATCGGCTGCTGGCATCGCCCAAATACGGCGAACGCCAGGGGCGCAAATGGCTGGATTTGGCGCGCTACGCCGATAGCACCGGGTTCCAGAACGATAACGACCGTTTGAACAACTGGCGCTACCGCGATTACGTGGTCAATTCCTTCAATCAGGACAAACCCTACAGCCGCTTCATTCAGGAACAGTTGGCCGGCGACGAATTGTGGCCCGGCGACGAACAAGCCCTGATCGCGACCGGTTTCATGGCGCAATTCCCGGACAACTCCAACTCGCGCGACCTGGTGCAACGCAAATACCAGATCACCACCGATATTACCGATACCGTCGGGAAAGTCGTGCTGGGCCAGACCTTGGAATGCGCGCGTTGCCACAACCACAAATTCGACAAGATCAGTCAGAAAGACTATTTCTCGTTCCAGTCGTTTTTTGCCAACGTGGCTCCGGTGGACAACATTCCCGCCAAGAAAGGCGCTATCGAAGTGGCTTACGAGCAGCAATACGCCAAGTGGCAGGAAGCCACCAAGGACATCCGCGCCAAGCAAAAAGCCATTATCGATACCCATCGGGAAGAGGCGCTCAAGTATCACAAGGAACGTTATCTGACCGACTCGCGCGAGGCGATTTTCAAACCCAAGGAAAAATGGACTGCCCAGGACCGCTGGGTTAACCATCGCTTGGCCAATGTCACCGACGAAGCCAGCATGCAATCCTATTTCCAGGAAAAAGGCGAAAGTACCGACGCGAAAACCCGCGATCCGAAGATCGCCGAGCAATGGGCCGAGCTGGAAAAGCTGAACAAGGAGTTGCGTAAATTCGACGATTTGAAACCGGCGACGTTCTCGAATGAAATTTCGGCGATGACCGAGCTGGGGCATCCGGATGCGCCGCCCAGCTTCGTGTTTGCGGTCGGCGACCATGAGAAACCGTTGGAACAGGTGCAACCGGCCTTCCCGGCGGCGATTACCGACGAAAAGCCGGACATCAAGCCGTTGCCGTTTTCGTCCGGCCGCCGCTCGGCCTTGGTTAAGTGGATCACCAGTCCGACCAATCCGTTAACCGCCCGCGTTTACGTGAATCGGGTTTGGGATCAGTATTTCGGCAAGGGCATCGTCGCCACCGTCAGCGATTTCGGCAAGGCCGGCGAAAAACCGATCAACCCGGAACTGCTGGATTATCTCGCCGACAAATTCGTCAAGGACGGCTGGAGCGTGAAGAAACTGCACCGCGAGATTTTGTTGTCCAGCGTCTATCGGCAGTCGTCCGACTACCGCGAAGACGTGCATCAGGCCGACGCCGAAAACCAATTGCTGGCTGTATTCCCCAGACAGCGTCTGGAAGCCGAGCAAGTCCGGGATTCGCTGCTGGTTGCTTCCGGCAAACTGGAGGATAAGGTCGGAGGTCCGAGCGTGTATCCGCCGTTGCCGTCGGTTATCAATACCACCTACGGTAACAACAACGCCAACTTCAACGACAAAATGTGGCGGACTTCCAAGGACGAGAAGGACCATAACCGCCGCAGCTTATATGTGTTCACTCGGCGCAGCATTCCGTACCCGATTTTGGATTCGTTCAACATGGCGTCGCCGCAGGAAGCCCACAGCAAACGCGAGGTGACCACCACGCCGCTGCAAGCCCTGACGCTGTACAACAGCGAATTGATCTTCGACTGGTCCAAATCGTTGGCCGGCCGGGTCATCAACGAGGCCGGCGAGAGCGAGGAAGAACGGATTGCCAGACTCTACCAAATCTTGTTTGCCCGCGAGCCGAACGACCAGGAAAAAGAAGAGTTGCAGGCATTCTTGAACGAACAGGAAGGCGTGATTCGCGCCAAGGCAGCCAACGGTAAATTCGAAGTTAACGTGCCGGCCGGTGTCAAGGATAAATCGATCGGTGACCCGGTGCGGGCTGCCGCCTTCGTGGATCTGGTACACGTGGTCGCCAATTCCAACGAATTCATCTACCGGTTCTAACGATCAATGCAAGCCTGGGGGCGCCGGCGGCGCCCCCCATCGGGCAAGTTGCCGACAACTACATTTAAGAGGTTTACTCATGAACAACAAATCGCGACGTGATTTTTTAGTAAAAACCGGCTACGGCTTGGGCGGTCTGGCCGTTAGCGCCTTTTTGCCCGGCGGCGGCGTCATCGCCAGTGCGCTGGCCGAAGACGCCGCGCTGACCGCGCTGACCGGCGGTAACCCGCTGGCACCGAAAGCCCCGCATTTTCCGGCCAAAGCCAAAACCGTCATCTGGCTGCACATGGCCGGCGCGCCCAGCACGCTGGATTTGTACGATTACAAACCGGAACTGGTCAAACTGGCCGGCACCGGCATACCGGCTTCGTATTTGCATGGCATCAAAACCAGTACCCAGGGCGGCATTACCAAACTGATCGCGACCAAGCGGACCTGGAAGCAGCACGGCCAAAGCGGCGCCTGGTTCTCGGACTGGCTGCCGCACCTGGCCGAGCAAGCCGACGATCTGGCTTTCATCAAATCCAGCGTGACCATCGGCGCGACCCACGATATTTCGATCATGAAAATGAATACCGGCGGTCTGAATCCGGGTCGGCCGACCTTGGGCGCCTGGATTCAATATGCGCTGGGTTCGAACAATCCCAACCTGCCGGCTTACGTCGTGCTGTACAACGACAAGCGCGAGCCGCGCGGTGGCGTGACCAACTGGGAGTCCGGCTTCCTGCCGGCGGTTTACCAAGGCACGCCGTTCCGGCCGGGCAACTCGCCGATTCTGCATTTGAGTAATCCGCAATACGTCGTGGATACCGAAAAACGCAAGGCGCTGGACTTGTTGAAACGCTTGAACGAAGCCCACGCCGGCCGCTATCCGACCGATACCGAGCTGCAAGCCCGCACCGAGTCCTACGATTTGGCCTACCGGATGCAGGAAACCGCGCCGGAAGCCGTCGATTTCAGCAAGGAATCCGAGGCCACCAAAAAGCTGTACGGTTTGGATGAGGACATCACCAAACCTTACGGCGAATTGCTGCTGCGCGCCAGACGCTTGGCCGAGCGCGGCGTGCGCTTCATTCAAGTGGTGTCCGGCCCGACCGACATCAAAGGCGACAGCCGCGATTGGGACGCGCACCAAAACATCGAAGACAATCACAGCAAGCACAGCAAAATCATCGATAAACCGATTGCCGGTTTGTTGAAGGACTTGAAAGCCAAGGGCATGTTGGACGATACCCTGGTGGTGTGGACCTCCGAATTCGGCCGCACGCCGTGGAGCGAATCCGGCGACGGCCGCGACCACAATCCTTGGGGGTACACCCAATGGATGGCGGGCGGCGGCGTGAAAGCCGGTTACACCCACGGCGGTACCGACGATCTGGGCGTACAAGCCATCAAGGGTACCGAAGTCGATACCTACGACTTGCATGCCACGGTCCTGAACCAGCTCGGTTTGGACCACTTGAAGCTGATTTACAAATATCAAGGTCGATCCGAAAGGCCGACCGTGGTTTACGGCAAGGTGATTAAGGAGCTGATCGCCTAGGGACGCCGCCGTAGTTCGCTGCCACGCCAGCCGTTTTAAAGCCGCGCATTCGGTGTGGGATGGGCGGCGGCTGGTTCGGGCGGCAGGGATTTTTTGATTGGGGGAATTTTTAGCATGATACGCAAGACCTTGCGGTTACTGGCCTGGATCTGGATCCTGGCGCCGGGAGCCGCGTTCGCCGAAGCCGAATTCGACTTCGAGGAATTGATGAAAGACGTTGAAACCAAGATCCAGAACGTGCAGAACACGATTTCCGCGCAGGATACCGCCACCGCCAGCGCCGAAACCAAGCAGTTGCAGGAGGCGTTTAAATTGGTGGAAGGTTATTTCGCCAAGCGCGGCGATGCCGCCGACGCGGTGGCCGATGCCCAGGATTACCAGAACAAGGCCGTATCGATTCAAAACGCGTTGGGGGCCGGTGATTTGAATAGCGCCGCCAGCGCCGCCAACGACTTTTCCAAACAATGCCGTGGCGCCTGCCACGACAAATACAAACCACTTTGAGCGGAACTCCATGATGAAACCCGTTTTTTTGACCGGCCTGGCCTTGGCTTGGCTGTCCTCGCCGGCCTTGGCCGCGCTGCCGGAAGGCCATCCGGCCCCGGCGATCGAGACTCAGGCATCGCAAGCCGGCAAGGCGTTTGCGTACTCGCTGGGAGACGCCTTAAAGAATGGCCCGGTCGTCGTTTATTTTTACCCATCCGCCTATACCGGCGGCTGCAATATCCAGGCGCACAGCTTCGCGGTGAACCATGACAAATTCGCCGCCGCCGGCGCGACCATCGTTGGCGTGTCGCTGGACAGCATCGAACGTCTCAACGAATTTTCCGCCGACCCCAATTTCTGCGCCGGCAAGTTTCCGGTGGCATCGGATGCCGGCGGCGCGATTTCCAAGGCCTACGATCTGGCGGTACGCGATCCGCAGCCCGGCAAGACCGACAGTCGCGGTCAGGCCATCGATCACGGTTTCGCCGAACGCACCACCTTCGTCGTGACGCCGGACGGCAAGATTGCCGCGACGCTGGGCGGTTTGAAACCCGAGGAAAACGTCGCGCAAGCGCTAGCCACTGTCGAGCGCTTGGCCGGCCAGCGCCACGCCGCCCAGTGATCGCGGCGCGCAGGCCGTGCGGATTCGCCGCGAACACCGCGATTCGCCGGCGCCGCTTGGGCCGGCGTTGGCTGGCGTTCGGCGCGATGGCTTTATTGACCGCCGCGCCGCAGGTGCCGGCCGAGCGGGTCGGCGATCCCGACGTCGGCCGCTTGACTTCGGAGAGCGAGCGCTGCCAGGAATGCCACGGTAGCGAAGGCATCAGCGTCGCCGACAAGATTCCCAATCACGCCGGCCAACCGGCGGATTATCTGGCCAAACAGCTGCGCGATTTTCAGTCCGGCGCCCGGCGGCACGAGACGATGACGGTGATGGCGGCCGATTTGACCCCGGCCGACATCGTCGATATCGCCGCGTATTTTTCCGGACGCCCGGCGCCGGCCGGCACTCGGAACGGCGAGACTTCGGCGCTAAGAAATTTGGTCGAACAAGGCGACGAGAGCCGCAAGGTTCCGGCCTGCTTCAGTTGCCACGGCCCGGCCGGGCAGGGGCGAGTCGCCGACGGCATCGCCTATCCGCTGCTCGGCGGCCAACGCTTGATTTATTTGCGTTCGCAATTGCGCAATTGGAAGTCCGGCGACCGCCGCAATAGCCCGGACGGGGTGATGAACCGGATTGCCGGTGCATTGAGCGACGACGAAATCGACGGCCTGGCAGCCTATTTGACCGGTTTGTAAATGCAGCGTACCGCCGCGACAATTCGCTATGACAAGGAGCTTAAAATGAAGAAATCGTTGAACTGGTTGCTATACGAAACCCACCGCTGGCTGGGCGTGGTCCTGGCATTGTTCATGTTGGTCTGGTTTGCGACCGGGCTGGTCATCATGTATTCGACGCCGACCGCGCAAACTCGCGCCCAACAGTTGGCGCACGCCGAAGTGCTTCAGCCCGAAGCCGGCTGGCTCAGCTTGGGCGAAGTCTGGCAACGCAGCGCGGAGCAACGCCAGGCCGCCGCCGAACAGCGTAAAACCAAACCGGCCGGCGGCGAAGCCGCGTCCGGCAAATCCGCCGGCGAGCCGGCGTTGGCCGATGCCCGCTTGCGGCGGAGCGCCGGCGAGCCGGTCTGGCTGGTCGAGGATACCCTGGGTTTGCGTTACGCATTGTCGGCCGTCGATGGCGGATTGCGGGAAACCGATAGAACCCAGGCGCTGCGAATCGCGAAAAACTGGTTTGTGGCCGAGGGCCGCAATCCGGCCGAGCTGATTTATCTGGAAAGCGTCGAGGCGCCGGCGATCTTGCGTAACCGCGAAACTTTGCGGCCGTTTCACCGCATCGCCAGCAACGACGGCGACGAGCTGTTGATTTCCGCGCGGACCGGGGAGGTCTTGCATGCTTCCACTCGTTGGCAGCGCGGCCTGTTCTGGGCCGGCAACTGGATACATTTATTCAAGCCGCTGGATTTGCTGGGACTGGGCGACATTCGCCACGACGTACAGCTTTGGTCAGGCGCCGGCGCCACGATCGCCTGCATCACCGGTTTGATTATCGGCTGGTTGCGCTGGCGGCCGGGCTTCGGCGGCAAGCCGACCTACTCGCAAGGCAGAACCCAGCCCTATCGCGAATTCTGGTTCATATGGCATTTCTGGACCGGCTTGATCGGCGGCACCGTGGCCTTGGGCTGGGCGCTGAGCGGTTTCGTCGATACCAATCCCGGCAAAATCTTTTCCAACGGCGCAGTCAGCAAGGCGGAGTTAAAGCACTACCTGGGTGCCGAGGTGCCGGCGACGATGCTGGATTGGCGGCCGGCGCCGTTGCGGTTGGCCGGCACCGGTATCGACGTGGTCGAGCTGAACTGGCGGCGCCTGGGTGGCGAGACGGTTTTGTTGGCGCAAGGCCGCGACGGTTTGCGCTTGCCGCTGACCCCCAACGGCGCCGGCCCGCGTTTCAGCGAAAACGCCATCGGCGATGCGGTCCAGCGCTTGGCCGGCGAAACCAAGGTCGCGGCGGTCACGGTATTGGACGACTACGACAGTTATTACTACCCACGCCACCATCAAGGTCTGGTCGAAAAACCGCTACCGGTGGTGGTGGCGGAGCTGGACGACGAGGCCGGCAGCCGGGTTTATCTCGATCCGCAGGACGGCCAGATATTGGCCAAGCTGGATCGCAGTCGCCGGGTGTACCGCTGGCTGTATTCCGGTTTACACCATTGGGATTTCGGCTGGCTGTATTACCGGCCATTGTGGGACATCTGGATGCTGACCTGGGTCGGATTCGGCTTGGTGCTGGGGACCAGCTCGTTGGTGATCGGCTGGAAGCGCTTGGTGAAAACCTTCGCGCCGAAGAAACGTCGCGCCAACGCGGCAACGCCGGTCGGCAACGCGGCGCCAAGCCCCGGCGCGACCCTGGCAACCGAAACGGCCGATTGAGCCGGCCGACAACGGCGCGCGCAGCGTTTTTTTGATCGAGGTTCGGCTGTTTGGGCCGGCCCCGTAAAGCAACTTATTTTAATTGAGGTGAAACATGGGTTTGAGCGTACCGCATTTGCTGGTGGTGTTGGCCATCGTGCTCTTGGTGTTCGGCACCAAGCGTTTGAAAACCGTCGGCGCCGATTTGGGCGACGCGATCAAAGGCTTTCGGAAGGCCGTCAAGGAAGCCGAAACCGAAGAAGCCCAGCCGTCGAGCAGCTTGTTGAGCACCGCGCCCGCCGAGGAGCGTAACTCGGCCGGGTAAGCGCCGTCACTGTCGCCTACCGAGAGCCGGTGGGTGGCGTCCCGAGCGGGCCGGAGCCAGCCAAGGCGACAAAATGCCGATGTTTTAATTTGAACGCGCGTCGCTTTAGCCTGAAACGGGATGGTTCCGGGTAAAACATCGGCGCGTCTTGAGTTAACCGGCAATGGTCTCGTTTGGAACGCCAGCATTCCATAAAAAACCTGGAGCAATCTCCCGCCAACCCGCAACGTTCCCCGA